>NC_013208.1 GCF_000024285.1 Alicyclobacillus acidocaldarius subsp. acidocaldarius DSM 446 | reverse complement strand
ACCTCCCTTTGTCAGCGCCTAGAGAGCGCGCAGGGCGCGCCCCTGCGCCGGGCCGTTCAAGGGTGCGGGTGGCACGACGATGGCTGGACTGATCACCCAGTCGGAGTCTCCGGTTCGAGTCCGGGCTTTGAGCGCCGGGTGGAGGGGCGCGACAGGAGGCTCCTTGAAAACAAACGTCGTTTGGAGGTGAGAAGCGTGGCAAGCGTTATAGGAGATGCACATGAAGAAGTGCAGAAAATGTTGCAACCGTTTCTAAACACGCCAGTTCGAATCACTTACACGAACGGTGGCACAGCGTTGGTCTTTGACAAGGTCATTCGTACTGTTAATGACACACCTAATAGTATTTTAATGGCATTCAATGATGGCGCTATTTTGTTCGAAGGGAATATCGAGATCAAACTGTCGGGCGAACTCTTGACGATCAAGCAGAACGGCGGGTGTCTGAGCTTGGTACGTTGGGCAGATTTGCCGAAGGAGTTTCGACCGTATTCTAAGGAGATTGCTAAATTGGTCGGCAGGGAGAGTGTGTAAAGGCGATCAAGATTAAGAGAATCGAGTTTTCGTACGACTGAGTTTGGAATGGAGGTTCGCTAAGTGAAGATCGTCAATTTAACACCACACGAACTCACGTTCTTCACCGACGACGGCACTGTGGTTGCGAAGATCCCACCATCCGGTTCCGTGGCGCGCGTGGCAAGCGCGAGTAAGAAGGTTGGCGAGATCGACGGGATTCCGGTCTTCAGCACGGAGTTCGGAGAAGTCGTGAACCTACCGGATCCGGCGGAAGACACGATTTATGTCGCCTCAACCCTGGTGGCACAGACCGCCACAAAGGCGGGGAGAACGGATGTGTTCAGTCCAGCAGATTTGGTGCAGGATTCGGAAGGCAATGTCGTTGGATGCAAAGGACTGCAAATGCCCGAAGGGATGAAAAAGTTGCCTACAAAGAAGTCTCATGTCTGCACACGAGAGCTTCGTGAGTACGTGTACGCACAAATTAAAGCAACCGGAGATGAATATCTCGCAAGTCGACTTCAGGGTGAATGGTACGGAGTAATCCAGACCGTTCTTCACGTTATCAAATACTTAATGCGCCTTCCGGATTTGAATCGCATCCGAGAAGACAATCTGGAAGAGGCAAAGGCTGTTGCCGATAAGGTGATTGAGTTCTTAAAGAGTGAAGCGAAGGTTGATTGAGAGGTGCCGCCCTTGTGCTAACGCCAGGTGAAGACGGCGATGGCGCAGATCGATATATGGGAGGGCAGAAATATGACGATGGCTGCATCGATAGCGATTGGGAGTTTACTGGGGAGTTTATGCGGCATCACGATAGCCGCAATACAAGAGAATCCATATCTCATGCGGTACATCAGAATGTCCGTCGCCGCAATTCTTTCACCGCTCATTGCGGTGGGGTGGGGCATTTATAAGTTCTGTTGCTTGAGGAAACAAGTTCGGTGGTGAACATGGTGTGATTGGAATAGCGACACAATTATTGGGGAGCGCACTTATCGGAACAGGTACGGGATTTATCGGACATGTGATTGCGCACCGTGAATCTGGTGTTGGATATGTGTTGTTGGGGTTGCTTTTCTTGGGCGCTGGTTGCGTGGTGGAGTTGCTGGCGTGAGGTGTTGAGTGACATGGAGTTACAGGGTCACTTAAAAGAAGCACTGGACAATACAAAAGAAGTATTCTTCTCGCTATCGATCGCAGGTTTGACGTTGCTTGTCGGTTATCATTCGCAGTCAATGTTAGTGATTGTGATGCGTGATACGGCAGCCATCTTAAGTTTACTGGCGGCCCTTCTTCGAGGTTACAAGGCGGCGTTGGATTGGAGAGTGTACTTCAGTTCGCGCAGGGCTTTGCGAGATTAGCATAACTACGAAATTCGCCCTTGCGCCCTGGGCCGAATGTGTTTCGACCCAGATCGGAGGGGCGACCTCCAACTGCAAGATCTTCACAGGAGGGATACCATGCAACCCGTCGACATGGACGGAAACCAAACGATGATGGAATGGATGTTCGAAGGCCATCGAATCCGAGTCGTCATGATTAACGATGAACCGTGGTGGGTAGCGAAAGACGTTTGCGAAGCACTTCAAATTGCCAACAGCAGAGATGCGGTTTCGCGGCTTGACGAAGACGAGAAAAATACCGTCGCCATTACCGACGGAAATCGCGGGAACCCCAACACAACTATCATCAACGAAGCAGGCCTGTATCAATTGACATTTACAAGCCGCGTTGACACAGCGAAACGCTTCAGGCGCTGGCTTGCCCACGAAGTCCTGCCCAGCATCCGCAAGACCGGCGAGTACAAGACGCCCGGACGTCGTCAGGAGTGCGACATTGCGGCGAAGCAGGTCGCCGTGATGGAGATGAAGGCGCGCACCGAGCAGGCGAAGTTGCTGGTGGACGCTGTTCACCGACTGGAACATCGGTTGTCGGATCTCCTGATCGAACGCATCCTCATTGCCAGCACGAATCTGATGGCTGGGTATGACGCGATCGGGATTCCGACAGACGGGCCGAGCTTCACGGAGCCCGGAAGGACGCGGTTCCCGGATCTCAAGCCGTACTGGAAGCCGTTTTGACGACTGCGCAAGGCTCGCCCTTGCGCCCCGCACCGGACCCATCCGATGCGGAGTGGAGGGGCGAAACCTAAGCCTCTCAATGGGGCGTCTGAAGACGCCCATTCAAATGACACCAGGGACGCCGAGCGCGCGTTCCCGGCGCGGATCGTATCGCCGTCTCGACAACACGACATGAACACTCATGAGGCGATGTGCCGCGTCAGAGCGGACCTTGGCAACTGAATATCTCAGATCCCTTCTCTCCGCCGCCGTGCCCGGCGCGCGAGCTGCAATATCACGCGCCCGATGCGTGCTGTTGTCCCTGTGCAGTTCGCGCGCTGCGCCGGGCGGCGGAGGCACCGCCCGCCTGTGGCGTTCGGCAGGCGCAAATCAATCGTGGAGCACGGCAAAGGCGAGTGTTCCGCGCTTCGGACACGTTCGCGCCTGTCGGGACGCTACAGGGTGGGATCTGCCGTCCACTGGGGCGAGGTTCACGCCACAGCCTCCTCGACGAAGATGGGTTTGGTCGGTTGCGAGTGTCCTCCTTGGGGCGGTGAACCCGTCCCGGTGGACAGCGGAATGTGGTAGTATGAAGGGAAGGTGAGCACCGTCATGCCGGAAAGCGAGGCATGGCGAGCCCATGGCTGGGCTTGGGATCCGCGGCCCGACCTTCAGTTGGACCATGATCTTTGGAAGCTTCTGCTGACCGAGATTGTGACCGACGAAGAATTGGGTTGGGTTCTAAACGGTGCCAGGTGTGCTGGGTGCCGTTTAGTATGGAACGGTCGCCAGTACAGGATAGAACCCACAATCGATCCTCGTCTTGGTTTCAACGACGAGGAAGAATGGAGCGATTTTAGGGAAAAATACCTGGTTCCTAGCGCCCAACAAATCCAGAAAGTATTGAAGTTGCTCACTATAAAAGTCCACTCAAACCAAAAATTGAGTGATGTAAAGGTGGTGTAAAGGGTATGTAAAGGGTCTGCAAAGGGTGCTGTAAAGTCAAGAATCCAGTCGTGGCGCGGTATGACCGTCGATGTATAGGTCAAAACGCGACCTTGCGAAAAATATTTTATATGCGTACGGTGTATCGTGTAAAGATCCAAATATTACACAACACACAATACACCAATCATTATATCACCTTCCTCGCCATCACCTATACAAATCTATACAATCCGCGTCATTACGCCAAAAACGCCTTTACATCGACCTATACATCACCTTTACATCGCCTTTACACCCTACTCTTCTACCTTTACTCTCTCTCCTTTTCTAAGGGGGGGAGGGGGAAAAAGGAAGCAAGGAGATTTCCTGTAACTGGTACAGCCTCCTCTCTTTTCGATTAGGTGGTTGTAAACTTCCATGGCAGGAAGAGGGGTGGGGTGTGTAAGATGGAAATTCGTTGTAAAGTGGAAAGTATATTTTGTGGATTGAGAGGTAGATAAAGTATAGCAAGTGTAACGTGGAATGTGGGAATTAGGTAGAATGTGGTTAATGTGGGGCGGTGGGGATGAATGGATTCCAAATGCCGTTTGTGCCAATCGAAGTTAAAGGAAGATGTGGTTGGTCTCTGGCTCCAGGGCACGTCCTATCGGAAGCTGGCGGAGTGGTGCGAGCAACAAGGTGAGTTCATTTCGCACTCAGCCATTGGTGTGCACCTGCTAAAGCATGAGCTGAAGGGCGATCCCGATCTGTCCGTGGACTTCCTGCGATGGTGGTTTGACGGTCTGTGTGGCTATGTGGAGATTCGTCCCATTGCGAATCGAAGAAACGACAAGGACGCGGCGGTGAAGGCGGCTCGGGCGCGACGTTCCTTCACGACCAAGGAACTTGACCAATTGCGAGACTATCTTTCGCGCGGGTACCGGGATCCCACCATGGTTCGTTGTGGCTGGTACTTTGGAGTTTGTCTGCGTGACAAGCCGGTGAAGAAGACCGAAGACGGCGAGTGGGTGGGAGGCCGTGCGGAAGATGTCGTAGCGTGCCCGGGCGTATGGGCAGACATTGACGATCACGGTGACGACGGCGACGACGAGCGGATCGCGCAAGCGGAACGCGCTTTGATTGGCCTGGGCGAGTTGGGCTTCTTCCCGAGTGCTGTCGTGCAATCTGGAGGCGGTCGAGGGCGGCACGTTTACTACAGGTTCAAACGATCTGCGGACGTAGCAACGGTGCGTAGGATCGCAGCCAAGCTCGCCGTTCTGCTTGGAAGCGATGCGTCGGTCGCGGAACCGGCCAGGATCATGAGACTTCCGGGATCCATGCACACCAAGTCGGGGCAGATCGTACAGGTAGCATGGGTTGAACGACGCGACGAAGCTCGTTATGAGCCGACTGCAATAGAAACGGCGATCGAAGAGGTGGCGAAGGCCTTGGGGATCGATCTCGATGCTCCAGAGCCTACATCGCCAAGCAATCGAGAAGAATCCATGGGAGATTGGGCACCCGTCCCGTTGGATTTCGTGAAAGAGCAGTTGCCGACAATCTGTCCGCGATTCGAGGCGTACGTTCGCGAACCCAACATGGTTTCAGAACCCGTGTGGTATCGAATGGGTTGTGTGTTAAAAGCCTTGAATCCCGCCTCTTCTTCTCTCTTTCACGAGTGGTCACAGGCTTACGATGCAGGTCCGGGCAAGCGATACAACTGGTCGGAAGCTGAGAAAAAGTTCCGAGGGGCCAAGCCCGTGGGCGTGCGATGCGCCACGTTTGAGAGTTTGGATCCGATGGAAATTTGTCGGCGCTGCGTTCACTATTCAAAGAATTCGAGTCCGGCGACGTTCGTCCGGAAGGCTTACGCGGCGCAATTAGGCTTGCCGGGCATCTACGGGAGACCTGGGCAAGACTTCACCGAAGCGGATCTGCCGAAGATGGACGGGCTTCCGGCGTTGGACAACGAAGAGGAAGCCGAAGAGGCGTGGAAAGACGGTTTGTTATCGGACGAGCAGGTGGATCCCAATGAGGCGTTCGAAACGGCCGATGCAACGTCCACATACATTGAAGGCGAACTGGAAGAGGTTTTGAGGGAGCGGGACGAGCGTGTTTTGGCTACGGGCGCCGTGCCCTCAGACTACTGGCGACAGCAGGGCATGAGATTTGACATTGCGGCGGATTGGATGAGGAATTCCGGTTTTCGTGCGGTGGAGTACGACGAGGAGAAGGAAAAGTATAAGCTTGTGCATATTGATTTCGTCCGGGCTCTCTATGAAGACTTCCCGTCGTACTACTTCTACTCAGGCATCAACTTGTACAACGGAAAATATTACGACTTCAAGAAGTCGGACGCGGCGTTTATCAAGCGGTTCATGGCGCACGCGCTCATGACGGAACATAAGCACTGGGTCACTCCGACGATGCTGAATAATCTGTTCACGCTGTACAAGACATGGCTTGAGGCGGATGAGGTGCGGAATGTTGAGGATGCGAAAGTCAGCAGTTTCTTCGACACCGACCCGCTGTTTCCTGTGCAAAACGGGATCTTGGATGTCAGTTCGTTGAAACGTCCTGTGATGCGGGACTTCTCACCGGATTATCTGGTCACGTGGCAGATTGATGCCGCGTGGTTGCGCGAGTGGGAAATGCCCCGACGTGGACATTGGACACTGGCGATGGAGCAGGCGGAGAAAGACGTGAGCGACCTGTTCCGCGAATTCGACTTGTCGGAAGAGACGACGACAGCACTTTTTGAAGCGATTGGCTACAGTTTGGCCAAGTTCGATGTGGACGAACAGCGCTACTTCGTGTTGCTTGGCCCAGGCTACAACGGTAAAGGCACCTTGCTTCGGTTGCTTGAGAGCCTGTTTGGGAAGTTCGTGGAGACCGTCACATTACAAGAACTTGTGGAGAATCGATTTGCAGCAAGCCGTTTGGCTAGAGCGTCGATCAACATCGTCGCCGACGCCTCGAATCAGACGCTCAAAGATACAGAGACCATCAAAAAATTAACTGGAAATGATTTGCTTACTGCAGAAATGAAGTACCGAGACGCGTTCCCGTTCCGACCGCGGATCAAGCTATGGATGGCATCCAACCACCTGCCGCCCACGCCGGACGGTAGTTTTGGATTCTTCCGCAGGCCGTTGATTTTCCCGTTCCATCGCCAATTGCCCATGAAGCCTGCGGACTGGGAAAGGCGGTTGAGGACGCCCGAGGCAAAGTCCTACTTACTGTACTTGGCCATTAAGCACTATCTGAACATGCGCGCGGAAGGAAGAAAACTTACAGAATCAAAGGAAATGCTAAGAACGAGAATGGATTACTGGGCTGCCAACGATATTGTTCAGGCTGCGATCCAATACGGAATCTTTGAATTTCCGGACTCGCAGAACAAGGATCGCAAGGACTACGTGGTGCCGCGCGCACTTGCAACCAAGGCGATTGAGTTGTTTGCCGAAGAGTTGGGGCGTAAAAAGGTCAGCACCAACACGTTGCTGGAACGCCTGCGTGGGAACTACGCCGATATCAAGGAGGTGTTTGCAACGTGCGAGGACGGCAAGCGCCGCCACGTATGGGAGGGGGTGCGGTTGGGCGAGGTCGCGTATGAACTGAAGCGCGTTCGCCATGTGCCGGATCCTCGAACGGGCGAGATGGTGGTGATTACGTCATACCTGATGGACGAGTACGAAGCGGAAGTCAAAAAAGGCGCTGAAGCGGTTCGGAAGCGTTGGGACGCCAACAAGTATGCTGGGAGGAAGGTTCAATGATGAATTTCGAGTTCATGGAGCGAATCACCAGCACCGAGACGTACGAGTGGATTGGGCTGTTGCCTACGCCAGTCCTTCGAGAATTGGCAACTGGTCAGCAGTTACGAAATTGAGCTTTCGCTTGAGACCAAGAGAAACGGCGCGTTTGTTTGGAGCCAACTGCAGCCGCCAAAAATCATTCGAGAGTTGAGTCCAGCGGAAAAGTTTCGTGTCGTGTCGATCGGAAAGGAGCTTGAAGCGCGACACAAAACGATCACGATGGGGATCGAAGATTATCTACAAGTCAACGTGGAAAACTCCAACGACGCGACAGCGGAAGAGACAGCACAAGGCGAAACAGCCGGGCACACAGCATGAACAGCGGAGGGTTCGCCTCCGCGCCGCGCTCCCGAAAGCTCGGGGGGCGAGGTGGGGCGGCGAACAGGCCGCCCCAATCTAAGGCTCGGCATGGCGCGGCGAGCCCTGGCGCGGTAAGGCGCGGCGCGGTTTGGTGTGCCGTGGTAGGGTGTGCCGTGGTAGGGTGTGCCATGGCGAGGTATGGCGTGGTCGCTTCGCCCGTTGTGCGCTGTGCACCTTGGTAGTGCGCGAAAACAGCGGGCACCACAGCCCACCGCCAGGTGGGTGA
>NC_013207.1 GCF_000024285.1 Alicyclobacillus acidocaldarius subsp. acidocaldarius DSM 446 | reverse complement strand
TCATCCCTCCTTTCGTCGCTCACGAGATCGTCGCCGTCGCAGTCACGGGCAAGGTGATCTGGTCGGAAATCTTGCCCTGAAAGAGATACGCAATGGGTGCCTCAAGACCAGGCACCGCGTACGTCGCGGTCTCATGGGCCACCACCGTGCCGCCATTCACGACGGTGATGGACACGGGCGACGTTTGCAGCCCGGGAATATTGGCCTTCGCAAGAGCCTGTTGGAACACGGTCGTGGCCCACTGCGACGCTGCGTTTGGGTCGAGGCTCCACGTGATCTGCCCGTCCCCTTGACTGTCGTACGTTGCTACGGGTTGAGCCTGAGACACCGCGGCGAGCGCGGCGGCCTGGGTTGCCTGCTGAACACGCTGGTCGATGGACGTGATCAGGTGATACCCATTCCACGCCCAAAGTCCCGCGGTGAAGGTCGGGAAGATCACGAGCATCCAGAGCAGGAGCGATCTCATTTGATCACCACCGTGAGTTGCCACAGGAGCATGAGGCACGCCCCGCCCAAGATCGCGGGTGCAAACGGACGCTGAAAGCGCATATCGCCGCGTGCGAAGGCCGCCACGTACACGCCAATTTGCACGATCCCTGCCAGCAGATAGATGAGTACTGGACCCACAAGTCCGGTGTATGCTGCCGACATGGCAAGAAGATTGAGATCGCCACCACCGATCGGCGACACCCGCCACAAAAGTTCAGCAAGGGCAAACCATACGGCACAGGCGATGAAGCTATTCAGACCGCCCATCACGCCCTGGAACAACGCGTGCAATAGGACACCCACCACACTCCCGTAGATCGTGAGCCACCACGGGATGGTCTCCGTGCGCAGGTCATGGAACGCCGCCTCCAACAAACAAGCCAATAGAAAGAGCCACAAAAGTCCGTAAAGTACCATTGCCAGCGCTCCTTCAACTCGATAGGTGGATAAGCTGCCATTCTGGCTTGCCCGCCAGCGTCACGACATCCGTCCATGTCTGCGACGCGGAACCGCAGCTATCCGTCGCGGTAACCGTGAGGTTGATCGTGTCCCCGTTCGCGGCTTTGGGTAGCACGAACCCTGCGACGTAGAGGTGTGGCGCCACCTGGAGAGTCTGCGCCGTCCAGGAGATCGTCCCGTTCGATGTCGCCATGCTCGCTGTCTCGGTGACCGTGACCGGCCAGTTCCCCGGCGGGTACACGAACACCCGCGTCGTAAACGCGCTTCCCGCTCGGGCGTAGACCGGGAATTGGCTCGTCGGCAAGAAGGTGTTGCTGTTTTCGACCTTCAATTCTTGCGTCGGCGGATCGAGCAGGCCCGTGACGCCAAGCCAGCCGATGGTGAGTGGAATCGTGCTCGTCTGTCCGCTCGGGTTGACGGTTAGAACTGCAGAGCCATTCGAGCCGCAGGACACCGTATAGGTCTGATTGACGATCAGTGCGTGCGCGCGCTCTATGTGCCATGATGTTGTGGCTAAACACAGACCGCACGTCAACACCGCGAGTGCGGTAGACCGAAATCGGCGCATAAAAATCCCCTCTCATAGGAGAGGGGGTGCAGCAGACAGGGATTATGATTGGGCTTGTCGAAGACTCACATGTTCCCGTATTTCCTCGAACGTCGGATAGGCCATGGCGATCAGGCACGCTGCAAGGTAGGCTTCACAAGCGATAAACCACATCCCTATCGTGGCTTTTTCGATCGGGAAGAGACAGAACACAATCGCAGCGCAAATGGAAAGCGCGATCCAAAGCTTGCCCCACCAGCGCGGCCACCAAGGGGTTGCGATCAGCATTTCGAACCAGCGCACACAAGCGAATGCCATCATCGGCAACACTAGCATCGCGAACATCAGCCAAACTGCGGATGGATTGGCAACTGTGTGATAGATAATAAATGGATACAAACCGATGGGGACGCCGGAGAAAGAAAAGAGAATAACGCGCATAAGGATCGCAAGACCATGAAGCCACGATGCCAGGGAGAGACGGCGCACCATGAATCCTCCTTTCCTTCTGCAAAACTACGTCTACCAACTGCAAAACGCATTTTTCCAGGCGTTCTATCACACCGCTCGCGCCCATTGGGAATGGTACGCGCTTGTGGCATTGATTCTTTTTGCGATGGAGTGTGTCCACATGTGGGTTCGACGTCGCTCCGAACCGCATTGGTGGACCTCCGTACAATGGATCATCCTCACGAGCGTCATGATAGGATTCGTCATCGACTGGATGTCCCAGATTGCTCAACGAATGCTGATTTAGCGCATGAAAAGCGCTCTCGCAGAGAGGGGATATCGGAATTTAGAAACCACTCATGTGCTCAAACGCCGCCCACGCCCGCATGAGAATCAGGATCCCCACAAGAAAAATCGTCGGCAGCGCAATGAACGCAATCACCTCAAACAGTACGCTCATGCGCTTCCTCTCCGCGCGCTTCTCCAGGTTAAACAAAAACTGCGCCCGCTCATCGACCGCCATCTGCTTGAGCTGCGTTTCAAGCGACGTCCCTTCGTATCGCCCAGCCTGGATCCAGACCGACGCAAGCTGGCGCATCTCGGCAAGTCCCGTTTCTTGTGCCATCCATGTGAGAGCATCCGCGAGTGTGTCAGTTGTCTGCATCCGCTGATACGCCCGCTCCAAGAGTTGCCTCAGCGCACCGTCTGTCGCCGAGATGAGAAGCGGCAGCATGTCCTCCGGCGTGATGCCGCGTTCATAGAGGGAAGCCATCAGCATCTTCACGCGTCGAAGCCCAAAGCGAAGGTCGTCCTCGAACCGCTTGCGCTTCTGCCAGGGGTACATCGCCATGTACACGGCCATGCTCCAGCCCACAACGACGCCAAACGTCAGACTGTGCATACCGCCCCAGATCATGAGAGGGAGCAACACCGCCGCGAAGAACAAGAACAGGAGAAACTGCCGCGCCGTGAGTTTCACCTGTGATCGCCTGAGCCAATCCCCGAGACGGCGCTCCCATTGTCGCAAGCTACTTTGAAATCGCAGCTCGACGAACACCCGGCGGTGCCACCACGTCTCCAGGCGCTGAATCCAAGGCACCAACCAAAGGAGAAACCCCGACACTGCGAGAGCAGACAATGCCGCTGTCTTCATTCAACTCAACCTCGCCATCCGATAAACCCCCACGCCGACAAGCACAGCCCAGGCCAACAGCGCCCACGGCACAAACCCGATGAGACTCTGGGCATACGCGTGATAGAACGCCATGAGTCCGAAGAGTCCTCCCGCGCCGAACACATACGCACCGTAGCGGTAGAACGCGGTCTTCGCCCTCATCATGCTGCGAAACTGCGCCTGGTCCTGCAGATCGGTCAACACGTCGCGCCAGATCGTCGACGGATTCGCACCGTAGCGTTTGAGTGTCCGCGTGTACTGGGCCAGCCATTGAAAGGCGGGGACGCCGGACTGCATCGCGTGTTCCACCAGGGCGTCTTCAGGCGGCAGCCCGAGCGCCTGGACGCGCGCCCGAATCGCCTCGAACTCTCGTTGAATCACAGGATCTTTGCCGTGGCGCAGGATGTCCTCAATCGCCAGTCCTACATCCTCCGTCGCTTCGAGCACCGAGAGTCCCAGCGGCAGCGCCGTCTCACGCAGTCCTTTTTCGACCCGCCACACGTAACGCGTCTTGAGCACGCGAAACACAGGAAACGGCAAACAGGCGCACAGCGCCGCGAGCCCGAACGACATCCAGATCGGGTCGCCGAACACCTGCGGAAGCAGAGCGCCCACCAAGGCTAAGCCTGTCCACGCGAGCGTAATCACGCGTTTCGAGACGCTCCACCCCCAGCGCTCGAGCTCCGCTTGAAATCGCTCGACGTAGGAAGGTGTTTGGACGGGCAGACGGCCCTCCGTGAGAAACGGCTTGCGTTTCTCGCGCGTCTCCCAGCGCGAGATGAAGGGAGTCCACCAGACGAGCCCCAGCGAAATCACGAGCACCAGAATGGCCATGCCCGTCATGCCAATCCCTCCAGGGACACGCCTTGGGCCAAGGCCTTCGCCTTGAAGCGTTCCGACACCCCGTGGAAGATAAAGTCGCCCGTGCGCGCGTCGCGCACAAACACGGGCCGCGAAAGAATCCGACCGTTCTCAAATCCTGTGATCTCGCGCACCTCGACGACGCCGCGGTACTCCCCGTTACGCTCCAAGTGGATGACGTGTGTGATGCCCCGGGCCAACTGGTACGCCACCGTATCCTCCGCAGGACGGGGCGGCGCCGAAATCCCGAGCATCCGCACTCTGAGCAAGGCGTCCTCCGCCGACGAGGCATGGAGCGTGGTCGCCACCCATATCAGTCCGAGGTTTGCCATCTCCAAGAAGATCCACAACACCTCGGGGTCTCGCACCTCGCCCACGAGCATCGCGTCGCCTGTCATTCGTAAAGAAGCCTTTAGGTTTTGCGCCATCGACACATAGCCTTGCGTCCCTACCACGCCGCGGCTCCAGAGGCGGATCGTGTCGGGATGCTGAGGCTGCATCTCCGGCGCTTCCTCGATGATGATGAGCCGACACGGCGGCAGAAACGCCGTCAGGGCGTTCAGCATGGTCGTTTTGCCCGACTCCTGAGCGCCCGTCACCAACAGCGATTCTCCGAGCAGAGGCAACAGCGACAAGTACTTGTATAGCCACGGATCCTTGACCAGTTCCCTTAACGGATACGGATAGACAAACTGCCGAATCGTGATGAGCGGCAACGTCTGCACCACGCGCCGCCCTTCGCCAGCCTCGACCGTGATTCCGCAAGGTCCCTGCTTCACATGGAAACGGGAGCCGTCGGACAGAATGGCGTCGATCTCCGGCACATTGCGGGCGTATCGGAACGGCGTCCCGGTGAGTTTGTGCTCGATGAATCGATACACGTCTTCCAGGTTTTCAAAGCGCCGATGCCAGCGTTTGATCACGCCGCCCTCGCGATACTCGACCCATCGATCGCCCGCGACCCAAATCGTCGTCACCTTGGGCCGGGCCTTAAGCTCCGTGAGAATGCTATAGTCGTACACATCCGCCAAGATGGCGTCGATCACGGTACGCTGAACTTCCGTTGGGATGTTCACACGCCTTGAGAGCGTCGCCAACTGCCAGGCCATCGCCGTGCGGTCGGGCACTTGTGACAGGAAGTCCGTCTCCCTGCTCAGCTCCTGCAACAAGGCGCGCTTGTAGGATTCGATCGACGCCACGTTCAGGTTCAGCGCGCGCCGTGGCGCATCGTCAACGCTTGGACGCATGGGTTGTCCCTCCGGTCGCCGGGATCGTGACGTGCTGGCCAGGCTGGACTTCGGGCAGCGTCTCGGTGTTGCCGTAGTTTGCGGGCGGTTGCGCCAAGGTTCCTGAAGCGGTCGTGTTGGTCGTAGGCGTTGAGCCTTGAATCACCATGGTCGTCCCATTGGGCAACACGCCTGTCGTGATCGCGTTTTGCGGCACATTTCCGAGCACAACCTGAGCGGTTTGATTCAGCAACGCTTCACCCTCTTGCCACGGCACCATGACCACCCAAGTGTTCGTGTTCTGGCTATTGGGATTGGTGATGGAACGAAGGGCTCCCGCATTCGACCCATTCGTCGCAACGACGAGGACATCGTGATAGACGACGCCATTCACCACCAACGTCACGGTTGCGCCTGGCGTCACGGCTTCCGTAATCGGCGAAGGACTCACATTCACAGGCACCAACACATCGTTTTGAGACGCCGCATAGGCCTGCAGGGATCCCTGTGCGGCGAGTTCACTCGATTCAATCGGATCACCTGCGGCAACGCCAAGCACCGTAAGTCTCCCCACAGGGTTGGTCACGAGGTCACTCGGCACCGCTGCGCGGGGCACTGGTTTCCAAGTGATATCTGACGGCGTAATCGTGGTATATGGCAAAATGGTCTGCGAAGCCACTGGAATTTCCACAGTGGCATGAGCACGCTCAAGCACCATCCAGTCCAACCACACCGCGACACCGACCCCCAAAAGGCCAAGCCCCATGGTGGCCTTGCTCACCATAGCCATTTGCGCCTCGCCTCCTTTCTCGGCTCTTCGCTCGCTTGCTCTTCGCCAAGAATGTCCTGCACAATCTTCTCAATCGCTCGCCCAAACGGGCGTTTCGGATCCTTCAGCGCCGCCGCTTCGCCCGCTTCCGTCGCCTCGAACACACGCCTGTCTTCGAAGATCGCCGCAAAGGGCGGCGATCCCGCGAACTCCTCCTCCCAAAGCCTTGGCGCGTCCTTGTCGTAAAACCGATTCAAGATGACCCGTGGCGCTTGACGACAAAGCGGCGTCAACTCCTCAAGCGCTCGCTTGTACGCACGGAACTTGCCTCGATCGCCCTGGCCGACCAGATACGCATGCGTCGCGGCTTCCAGCGCCGCGTAATAGGCGTTGGTCTGCCCGCTCCCGAGATTCAGGATCGTCACAGAAAACGCGCGTCGCGCAGCGTGAATCAGGCGTTTCACCCCGTCTCCAGGAAGCACCGTCCCCTGGCCGCTCGATGGCAACAAACCAAAGCCGAGTTTTACAGGTGCGAACATCCGTCGAATCGTCTCCACATCCGGCTCGGGCCGCTCCTCGGCGAAAATATCGACGGTCTCAAAGGACGCCTCCCGAAGTTTCGAACCGAGCGTGCCGAAAGGGTCGAGATCGGCAACGGCCACGTCGATCTTGCGTTTGGCCAGCCACGCGGCGGTGTTGAGCGCCAACGTATCCTTCCCCACCCCGCCGCCGGTCGGCAATAGCCCGGCAAAGACCGCCACCACGCCCGTGGCAGCTTCCGCGTGCTTTCGGATCGCGGGCCTTGGCGCCTTGGTCTCTCCATGCGTGCGCATCCAAGCGAGGATCGCTTCCGGATCGAGCTCCTCCCCCACCTGCCACTCGAGCCCTTGAATCGTGCGGATCGCCGGATCCACTTGCCCAGGGCTTCCGACGAGAAGCACCGAGACACCGCTCCGAACGGCTTCCGCCAACGTCTCAGGCTCGGCAAACGGCGCCTCGACCACCCAGGCGTCGCCCGCCACGGGCAAAGGGCAAGTGGCGCGCCATTGGTGCGGCACGTCGCTCAAAGCCTCATGGAGTTCGTCCCAGTCCGTGATGAGATACCGCATTCGCCCCCTCCTTTCCGCGCCGCCAATCAACGAATCGCTCGCGCGACATCCGTGCCTCCGTGATGGTTTCGCGTCCAATCGCCCACCACGACTTGCCAGGTTCTCGGCCCCAGTTTTCCGTGTTCATGAGATACCAGGAGACAAGCACGAGTCTTTGCCACCACCGAAGCGGCACCTCGCGCGTTTCCCACCCTTCTTCGGCCGGGTAACGCAGCCACACGCTTCGCGAAATCACGCCTTTCGCGTGGGGCGGCAGTAACCACGCGAGCTTGTCATACGCCTCGTCGCGGGCGCGGAAGAATCCTTCGCGATCGAGCGCATAGAGGACGAGGCGCGGCGCGAAGCTCACCTCGATCCAGCCGTCCCGCCTGCGCCGCGCGATGTAATATTTGGTCAGTCGCATCAGCGTTCGCCTCAGTGGACAGGGTGATGAGGCACACTCATGTAGAACACGATCCCAGCAATCACGAATACGACGAGACCGATGAACCCTCCCAGCAACGTCCGGCCCAGCACCTGCGTCCTCTCAGGTTTGTGTTCGTTGTCTTGCTTCCAAAAGACAAAGTTGATGACGCCGCCTCCGAGCAGAAATCCGATCACCGCAAAACGCCACAGCAGATTGAACAACATGCAAGACTCCTCCTTGAGATTTGGTCTTCACTGGAGCACGAGTTGCAGGACAAAACGAAAGCCGCCTCACTCAAGAGCGAAGCGGCTCCTCCGTCAATTTCTTTTGTGACCCACCAAAGGATGTCCACGAACACGGACGCCCTTTCTAACCTAACGACCAGATTGAATCTCTGACCGGAACAGCATTCCACCCATTTTCTTGGCTTGCCTCGGTACATGTGCGAGCCGATCCAGTGCTAATGCTGTTAGCGCTGCAAACACTATCGTCGCGAGTCCGGCCGTAGTAAGCGGCCCCAACTGGAAGTACGAAATGTCACATGGCGCCGTCGTGGAGCAAAAAGCCGCATGGACTGCTCGAAGCTGCATCCACCACTGTGCTGCTGAGACCACCAAACCGGAGGCGGAAGCGAAGGCCACGAGCCAAGGCAAGTCTATCGCCCATCCGAAGAGCGTCGTTGCGAGCAACAGACGTTCCGACCAGCACATCACACACGCCGACCAGTGGAGCACAAGGCTCCAGTATGCACTTACACTCAGCGCAATCGCAGGAATGACGATCCCGAGTCCGCGACGAATTCGAACCCACCGCCACATCATCCAAGCACCGCCTTCCAGAACGATACAGAGGAATTGTAACCGATCTCGACATACCACTTGCCGTCATGAGGGATGAGGAACGTCGGATACGACTGGACAGCCTGGTCAATGGGCGTCCCGGGCATGGCGTACAAGATCCCATCTGTCGGGTAACGTATGCCGTAATGAGCCCAGTCGAGTTTGAACGCTTCCTGCGCTTGTGCGGCGTTGGTCACCGTTCGCGCCGGAATTCCTTCGGAAGGTTCGCCGCCGTTTAGGGCCACACCGACAATCGTCAGGCGGTTCATCAGGTGATTTTTGATAAGCAACTCTTCTGTTTCCTTACAGAAAGGGCACCAGGGCGCAGAGAATAAGATCGGCTTGTCCGTCGGCATCGGCACACTCTTCCCTTGCGCGTTCAGCACCGGTGTGCGGAAGATCGTCTGGAGAAACGACGCGCTTGCCTGTTGCAGACCCTCCCATGCGGGTTTGGCCGGGTCCGTGATCGAGTTCGCAGGTTCAGGTGTCGCCACGGTGGGATTGGATGACGGCGCTTGCGTCGCTCCCGGCATTTCGACCGTGACTTGCCGCGGCGCGCCGATCCACACCCCCACATTGATTCCAATCACAACACCGCAAAGCCCGGTGATTGTGTACTTCATCCACGGCTTGAATCGCACAAGCTTTCGCCTCCTTCGTGACGTAGATTGCGAGAAGATACCATCGTTCGCCTTCGTTCATCGCTCGCCCGGCCATTTGCTGCTGTTGCCGCCTCACGTCACCCCAGCATTGCAGCCAGCGTGGGAAGAACGTTCCCGGTATCACCGTGACGGCATTGGGCGCAAAACGCCGCACGTGCAAACCCACATCCGAGTACGTGTTCCCCACGTAAAATCCAGGCCCGAGCGCAAGCCCGTGTTGGATATCCGCCTCCAACTCCCGTCGGAATCGACGGACATCCCGCAGTTCCTCTGTGCGAATGTGAAGCAGATAACAAGGCACACCGCGTGGTACGTGAACTTTCCCGCGGAGAAGCAATTCAACAACAAAGCGCGCGACCGGCAATCGGATCACGCGCTGAAATCCATCCCGTCTACTTTTCCTTGCGGCCCACCGTAACGCGATGTGCGTGGCGGCGAGATACGTCCCAACAGGCGCCCACACCCACCACCAGCTCGGTTCCAACCATACGCCCAGGACCCACCACGGCAACAACACTTGCGCCAATTCAGGCACGAAGATCATCTGGGATCCACCTCGACGCGGAGGGCGTCTGTCAACGGCAGCGGGATCCCGAGCGCGAACCCCTGCATGTACCGCACGCCGGCGTCCAGACAGCGCTCAATGTCCACCTTGGACTCGACGCCCTCTACAATCAGGTGCATTCCAGGCCAATCCTCGACGAACCGTCGCAAGCTGCGAATCAACTCCCAGCGTCCCTCCCGCACAAACGACAGGTCCAGCTTGATCCACTCCGGCTGCAAGACCTCGAGCAGGTGCAGGTTGGTGCGTTCCACGCCGTAATCATCCAGCGCCACCTGAAGGCCATGGAGGCGAAGGGGCGTGAGCCCTTGTTGTAACCGCTCCGCGCGCTTGGTGCGCTCGGAGACCTCGACGACGATGCGCTCCAGACGCGCGCCGCGCGGAAACCAAAGATGGGGCGCGATCGTCTCCACCGTCTTCGGCAGCAGGTTCACGAACAGTCGTGTCTCCTGCGGCAGATAGGACAGCCGTTCGAGCGCCATGCGCCGCGCCTCCGCGTCGACCGCCACGGCCCCGCCGTGTTCACCAGCCTCCCGAAACACCTCATGCGCCGAGATCACTCGATCTGCCCGTTGTCCCCGAACGAGCGCCTCATACCCCACCACCGTGCGCGTCCACAAGTCCCAGATGGGTTGAAAGTACACCGTTAAGAGACTCGACATCGGCGGTTTCTCCTCTCTTACGCCGTTTCCGCAAACCGCCCCAATTTGTAGAACCCTCGCGCGTTGGCTCCCTGCGGATCCGGGACCATCTCCGCCACAAGCGGCGGTTGCGCCAAATACGCGCCGAGAAGCGCTGCGCCGCCTCCTGCGAGAAACACGCGCGCAACCGTGGAGATCGCCCGCCCCCAATGTTGCACGACACCTGCCCGAATGCGCTCCGCCACCTGCCGCCGCGCCTCGTCCACAGGCAGCGTCACGGGCTGTCCAAAGCGATAGATGCGCTTCCCGTCCAGCGCGAGCCGCATCCGCTCCCGGTCCAGCATTTCGGCGCCGTAAGCCCGCTGATACGCCCGTTGCAGCATGGCCTCAACGTTATGCACCCCAACATCCAGGCTCAGGCTCATCTCCCGCACAATCTGATAGGCCGGGAAGAGCACCGCCACGACGACATCCGTCGTCTTGTACCCGACGTCGATGAGCGCGAGTTAGAGTCTCAAGTGGTGGTGTAAAATTCGTCGTCCCCAATTGACGAAGAAGCCACCGTGCGTGTCTACTAAGTGTGACCAACACCAAAAGTAGGAGGCACGCAACGATGGCTTCGCTCAATAGCTTCGCAGTTCTCGAATGGATTCGCAAGATGCAAGACGTGGATCAGATCGATTTTTTACGGGAATTGATGCAACTCGTGACGCAGTTCCTCATCGATGCGGAAGCCGCAGAGAAAATCGGTGCCGAGCGCTATGAGCGGACGGAGAGCCGTGTCACACAACGAAACGGCTATCGTTCAAGGGCCTGGGACACGCGCCTCGGGACGGTCGATTTGAAGATTCCAAAGCTCCGTCAGGGCAGCTTCTTCCCTTCCATTCTGGAGCCCAGGCGTCGAGCGGAACAAGCGCTGGCTTCTGTGATCCAGGAAGCGTACGTGAAGGGCGTGAGCACCCGCAAGGTCGATGACCTGGTGCGAGCGTTGGGCCTGGATGGCATTAGCAAAAGCGAGGTGTCTCGCCTCTGCCAGCTCATCGATGAAGAGGTTCGCCAGTTCAAGGAGCGGCCGCTCGAGCGTGAGTATCCGTACGTGTGGCTGGATGCCACGTTCCCGAAGGTGCGGGAGGGCGGCCGCGTGCAGAGCATGGCGCTGGTCATCGCCATTGGCGTCACGGACACCGGAGAGCGCGAAGTACTCGGATTCGATGTCGGAACGAGCGAGGACGGCGCGTTCTGGTCGGACTTTCTGCGCAGCCTGAAGGCGCGAGGTCTTCGGGGCGTGCGTCTGGTGGTGAGCGATGCGCACGCAGGCTTGCGCCAGGCCATTTCGGAAGTGCTGACGGGCGCGACGTGGCAACGCTGCAAAGTGCACACGATTCGGAACGTGTTGAGCCAAGTGCCGAAGAGGGAGCAGTCGATGGTGGCCTCGATCATCCGGACGATCTTCACCCAGCCCACGCAAGAAGCGGCCCGCGAGCAGCTTCGCCGAGTGGTCGCGGAACTCCGGGGGCGTTTCCCGAAGGCGATGGACATTTTGGAGGCAGCAGAGGAGGACGTGCTGGCCTTTATGGCGCTACCTATCGAGCACTGGCGGCAGATCTGCTCGACCAACCCGCTCGAGCGGCTCAATCGAGAGATGCGTCGGCGGATGGACGTCGTGGGGATTTTCCCGAATCGAGCATCGGTAGTGCGCCTCGCTGGAGCGATTTTGCAAGAGCAGCACGAAGAGTGGCTGGTGTCGCGGCGATATTTCAGCCTGGAGTCGATGGCGAAACTCAAGCCCAACCGTCCGTTCCTCGCAGCCGAGGCGATGTTGCAAAAATAACGTGTGGGAAGGGGCGTGCGAGCATGCTCGCAGACCAAGGCTTTGTCCCCTAATGGCTTGGAATCGACCGGCGAGCGCGCTGTCAAGGGCGTCCGAAGGACGAGTGAAGCGTCCCTTGACAGCGCGTGAAGACGGTCGATATCGCCCCGAACGGGACAAAGCCGACCGATGTCACACAGTAGACACAAACGGTGAATTTACACCTCTTGACGGGACACTACCGAGCGCGATGCGCAGGCCCTCTTGCAAAAGTTCCGGACGCCTTGGCCGATTGCGCTCGTCAAACAGCGCGTCGATGAGCGCTGCCTGCGCCTGGCGAAAGAGCGTGACCGAGGCAACCGGACCTTTCCACACCCGTTCACCAACCTGGTATGGCCCGACCACCTGCCGAAGTTGACGTTCGTAAATTACCTGATCCGCATCGGTCGCCGAATAGGGAAGCCCCGAAACCACACGCAGCGGCTCATCCGGCAACGTGACGAACACATAGCCAAGAAGCGCTTGAAACTCAGGCCGCGACAGCCGCTCGTGATCCAGCGCCACGGCGAGCGTCGCGTCCTCACGTTCCGCGTGTTCTCCCACGACCCAAGCATGGTCCCCCGAGACCACATCCGGTTCGGTCCAAGTGGGCGCCGCCACCGCGGGCATGCGGTGGACGGTGTGCCCGTCTGTGGTCCATTTCAAATGGCCGAATCCCACGTCAAGACCGACAATCAACGTTCTTCCCTCGCCTTCTTACGAAGCGGGACCGCTCCACGACGTTCCATTCCACATTCCGGATACATTTTCCTGAAGCAATGGTGAAATCGGATAAGTGAACACCAATGTCACCGGAATGGGAACCTGGACCGATGTAATCCATCCGGACAGCGGCATTTCAAATGCGTATTCCACGGTCGTCGTCAACTGTGTCGGCACACCATTGTTTTCTGCGCTGTTGTCTTGGATATCCACCACCAGTTCTTTCGCAGACATCGCGACGGTCGGAACGGTGGTTCCTGTTTGTACATCACTTGTGGGGACGATCTGCTGAATGGCATGCGTCAGTTCTTGGACGACAGGTTGCCCCGTCGCTTGGTCTGTTCCGTCGCCCGCGGCAGCGATCCGGGCGTAATTACCCGTGATTTCTGCGATCATGAGCCCGTGCATCAGGATGCCGAAAGTCTCGAGCAAGACGTACAGTGCAAGACCGAACAGCCAGAATGAAAGCGGGGCGAAGACGAGATCCCACGCCAGCCCCGCCGTCCGCTTCCGGCTTACAGCGACCCGCTGTTCAAGATGTTGTTGATCGCGTTCTCGATAGACGAGATCGTCTGCGCCGCCAAATTGCGAAGCGCAGGGATGTTCTGCACGAAGATCCAGATCGCGCCCACGATCACGGCGAGCGTGATCAATTGGTCCCAGCGGAACGCCCCGTCTCGAAGCTCGATGGATGTGACGCGCGCGGCAAGCCGTGCACCGAGACGTTGGACGTTTGCGCGCGCTTGCGAGAAAAACCCCCACATCACCATTCCTCCTCGTCGTCTCCTGCGTCCTCGTCGTCCTCCTGTTCTTTGGCCGCTTGCTTCCGATACCGGAAGATGAGAAAGGCCATAGCCGCCATGACGATCAAGGCGAAAAGCAACGCGCTCATCGCATGCACGCGCAAAAACGCATAGACCATCCAGGCAGCCAATACAGCGAAGACGAATTCCACAAACGCTAAAAACAACAGTCTCCCGCGCCCCATGGTTACGCCTCCCTCATCTTCAGGTCGAATTCCCGATTGTGCTGTTCAGTACCGTTTGCTGCGCCTGTTGCATGGCAGTAACGGTGCTCGTCATCATTTGTCGAGCAACGGGATACACAATCATGAAAAATCCCGCCGTCGCAGCAGCCGATAAGGCGATGGCCACAAAATGCCCGATGCCGCGTGTACGCCGCCGCAACAAGCGCGGGGTGCACACAACGGTCGTCGTCAATGATGCTTGACTACCCTTCATGAAAATTCCCTCCTCTTGCGTTTAGGCGCAGTTACCCGAGGAGCAAATCGTGCTGTTCAGTACCGTTTGCTGCACCTGCTGCATCGCAGAAACGGTGCTCGTCATCATTTGTCGAGCAACGGGATACACGATCATGAAAAATCCCGCCGTCGCAGCAGCCGTGAGCGCGATGGCGACAAAATGTCCGATGCCACGTTTGCGCGCCGGTGTGGACTGTTCAACACACCACATTTGAACCAATCGCGACAATGCCAGCATCGCAATCCTCATGTCCCATCCCTCCTTGTCCTATACGGGGATCGACAGACAAAAAACGCCGCTCTCAGCATGCGGCTGAAAGCGGCGAAAGACGTGGATTATTCTTCGAATGGGCGGCACCCCTCGTGATGTTCTTGATCGCTACATCCGTAGATCTCGTGATGTTGGCTATCATCGTTCGTATGGTCAGAAAAATGATCTATTGATAAATTCTCAAATCGGTATAAAACAAAAAACGTCGTAATAAAAACGCTAAAAGCCCAAGATGTGTAGAACCAGAAAAATGTGAACCGCAAATATCCCGCCATCAACATGACACCCACATTGAAGACGGTGGATAGAATGAGTAGTATCAATTTTTTCGTTTCGCGATCAAGGTTGGCAAATGCCCGTCGTTTCATTCCACACTCCTCCCGCTTCCGTGCAACTCGTCTGATTCGAATACTGCGCATATGCCGTGGCGTTCAGCATTTGTTGATTGCCCCGTAGCTCACCTTGGGCCTGTTGGGTCACGTATTGTCCGAGATAGGGGTGAATGAAGGCGGCGAGAAGCAACACACCGATGATTAAAAGTCCACCGGAGATCCACTTGTCCATGTGCGCCGCCTCCTCAGAACAATCCCAAGATCCCTTGCCCCGTCTGGATCTGATGCCGGAACACCGCGAACGCGAAGTATCCGGCCCAGCCGAGAATGTAGACAAACATCACGACTGACATCATGCGGAGTTTGAGTTGCATCGCGTTCTTCTCAGCGTCGACAAGCTCATCGAGCTGCGCGGATTCGTCACGGATTTGTGTCTCCAGAATGTCCGCGAGCGACCCAAGGCTGTTTGCTTCTGCATGCCGAATCGCCTGCACGAAGCGCGTCAACTCTGGGACACGGAACTCCTCCGCAAGATCATGAAGTGCGTCTCCCAAGGGTCTGACACGTGCCTCCTGCATCCGTGCAACAAATCGCCGACCGAAGTCCGTCCGCTGAGCCGCAGCGTCTCTCGCGATCTGCCACAGGGCTTCTTCGAGCGGGATTCGCCGACGAAGCAGGCTCACGAAACGGCGCTTTAACTGACGCACTTGCCACGCCGCGTCCCGACGCCGGGCCTGGATGCGCCGATACCACCGCCGCCACGGGATGACCATGACCAAAAAGCCATAGAGCAGGATGAACCACGTCGGCGTATGCTTTGCCCAGACAGTGAGGAAAATCACAATTGCGAGCATCCCCGCCTGGATAAGCAGAATGTCAAGCGCACGACGCTTCCCCGCCTGACCCGAAAGCACCAGGATGCGGTCAAACGGCGCAAGCCACGAAGCGGGGATCACCGCCTCCAGATAGCCGTAGACGAGGCGCTTGATCCGCTCCGCCGGGGATTTGCCCTCTGTTAAGCGGTACTGCCGACGGACACGGTACCAGGTGTCCCCCACCACGGGGTCCACGCGCTTCACGATTGGCCAACCGGCCCATACGAAGAGCAAAGGCAAGAGGATGTATAGCATTTTGAAGCCTCCTAATTTGACGTCTCGGTTTTGAGTTTCTCAGGTGGCATGCGAGATACAAGGTCTTCTACGCTAATTCCCAACGATCGAGCTAGCGCAACACCATCCATTAGGAGAGGTTCCATCCCCCAACTGGAATAGGCATACAAGGCCAGGCGAGCGCGCAAAGGAACATGTTTGCGCGTCCGGAGATAAAATGCACTCCAAGCTGTCCACCGACGACACCTCTTGTAGTTCCAACGCTCCATTTGTTGCACAAGCGCATACCACACGAGTTGGTAAGAACGGTATGGATGATCCCCAAACACTTCTTTCCAAACTTGATGAATGACAATGAATCCAAGGGTTGCGCCAGCCATACATATACCCGCCCCAACATCCAGTTCAGCAGGATGTTCCATCAACCAACGAGAAACGATATCCCATTGAAACACCAACAACCAACATCCATTCGTACCCAAACAACCGAGACACACGCCGAACCAAGGTGTTCTCACAATGGATGCGTATCTCCGAACTGTCTGAACAGACGGGTGTTCTTCCATCGAATAAGAGCGAAATTGATTTCTAAACACATTTCTCCCTCCAATAGTAATAATAAGAATGGAGACAGGGGGGTGTCATACGATTGGTCTTTAGAATTCCAGGAAGACGACCACTTCGAAGATGCGGGTTTTGACTATCCAGAAGATAATGATCACGTCAACGAATGGGGCGAGAATTCATCCTGGAATGATTTTTCATAATGTCTCTCTCGCCCGCGCCATCCGCCGCGCAAACCAGAACAGCACCACATATCCCACGAGCGCGATTGCAAAGAGCACCTGCGTGAACGGTTCGGCTTGCATCAGGTTGTCGAGGGTCCGTCGAAACATGAGATAGAGCGCCGCGGGCGAGACGAGCATCGCGAGGAGGAGCTGCGTCGCCTCTTTGCGCTGTTGTGCCATGACGCGACGGTACTTCTCTCGCACCTGAAGCTCACGAGCGACTTCAACGAAAAACCGTACCAAATCGCCGCCCGAATCCAGATGTGACAGCACGCCGTTACAGACATACGACCAGTAGTTACTCGGCGTGGTGTCTGCCGTGTATCGCAGCCAATCTGCCACCGACAACCGCTCGCGCACCTGTTGCGCGCCGCGAGCAAAGACCGCTTGAAGGGGGCCTTCGATCTCACGCTCGCCTTGCAGGATCCATTCCTCCACCGTGCCGCCAGCCTCCACGATGCCCGTGCCGAGCTCCACCGCCTGACGGACGCCGTCCTCGTACCGTACCATCCATCGCTCCTGATAGATCTCGATCGCGAACGCTGGCAACGCGCCGCCCGCCACAATGCCAAACGCGACAGGCATGTGCAGGACGTAAATGGCCGTGACCGCACCGAGTCCCGCCGCGAAGAGCGTCCAGAAGATCGTCCCGCGTCGAACGAGTTTCCGCACCCACATCGGCGCGGGTTTCTTGGTCTGACGCCCAAACCGCTTTCGCATCCGGCGTTCGGAGCGTGTTTTCACGTCCCATCGCGCCAGATACGCGCCCACAAAGAGCGCCGGGAAGAGGAGATAGAGCAACGCTCCCATCACCCAACACCCTCCTCAACTCCGTCGGTATCGTCCGACACTTCGACACGCCACGACGCAGGGATCGGGATCCCTCGGCGCGCCATCTCGTCGAGGAAGTCTTGAGAGGGGCCGTAAAAGATCCAGTCCCCCACCGGGTGCCCCTTCTCAACGCCTGTTTGGATGAAGCGCGAAACCGTATGAAGCGTGCCGTTCGGACGAAGTTCCACGACCTCGTCGACAAAGCGGTCTTGCTCAATTCGGTTAATATGCACGACAGTATGAACTCGATCGAAAATAATCTTCTCCACCATCTCGCGCGGCGGATGCGCCTCGTGAGCCATGGCGAACTGGATCATGGTCTCGACCGCCGACGCGCAATTACTCGCGTGAATGGTCGTGGACGAACCGTCGTGACCGGACTGAATCGCGCGCAGGAAGACATACGCGAGATGGTCGCGTACCTCGGCAATAAAGAGCCTGTCCGGAAACATCCGCAGTGCCGCCTTCATTGCATCCGCCAACGTGAACACGCCTTTCCGCTCGCAGATCCGAATCACGTGGAGATCGTTTTGCGGCTGAAGCTCGTACGATTCCTCCATCACGAGAAGCACCGTGCCTTGCGGCAGCATGGCCGTGAGCGCGTTCGCCAGCGTCGACTTCCCCGCGCCCGTGCCCCCGGCGATCAGATGGTTCTTGCCCATCTGGACCATGATCCGGAGATAGTCCGCCGTTGCCTTGTCCATCATCTTGCCGCGATACCGTGTTGCCGTCGGGACAACGCGCGCCACTACGCGCCTTTGCTGCCCCATCACAAGCTCCAACGCCATTTCCTCTGCGAGCGTGTCGATGTCTTCTTCCGTGAGCTCTGCGAGTGAGAACGCCTGAATGAACCGACGAACGGAGATGATCATGCACTCCGCCAGTTCGTACCGCCCATCTCGCCAACGGGAGTACGCGCTGACGCCCGAGATCACGTGCAACCGTTCACCGTTCGGAAAAGTGGCGTCAAGCGAGGGTGTGAGCCCTCGGTCGTACTTTTGGCCCAGAACCGCCAAGTGCCGATCCAGCCACGAGCGCGCATGCGCGTAGTTCCGAAAGCCGCGGCCCGTGTAAAGATGGCGTCCCTTCCGATCGGTGTACATGATGATTTGCTCTTGGTTCGAGTTGTACGGCACAAAAATCTGAATGTCCGATACGTCAGATCGCGCCCAAAGCGGCTGAAGCGGTCCCAACCGAAACATGTCGTCGAGGATGCTCTTCACAAGCTGCCGATGTGCCCGCGCCGGAATGTGCGGCTTCGAGCGCGCAATCTGCATGAGTTGCGCTTCGCGCGCGAGTTCCGACTGATCCGCGTCTTCCCCTTCGCGGTTCATGATGACTTGGAGTTCCTGCAGCAGTTCCTCTTCCCATCGAAAATACTGCTCGTCCTCGCCCTCCCAGGTCTCAAGCATCTTCCAGGCTTCTTGTTCTTTGGTCCAATCAATCTCGTCCTTGGTCTTGGCCCATGGCCGGTTCAAGGTCTCTTCACTCCTTTAGGTTTTGCCGCGGTCTTCTGTGACCCAGACGGCACTACGCTTGTCGAGTTCGTCATGCCTCCGGCTGAAGCGGGATTCACCGTACCATTGCCCGTGTTGTTCGTTGATATCGTGGCCGTGGATTGCGTCGTGTTCGACGTTGCACCCGGAATACTCGTACTCGCTGTCTCAGCAGGCACCCACGGCGTCTCGGGACTTAGCGCAACGTAGAGCTTGGTGGCATTCGCCATTTGGAGCGCTTCGCTGTCCGTCACCCCGACCAAGATCACATCTTGCGCCGTCGCCACCGCAATTACCGGCGCGTTCTGCGCCACGAGTTTTGTGATATTGCCCGCTCCGTATGGCGACGGCATCTGCGCAATCACGTCGACTGCCTGGCCCACCGAGATGTCGGTCAGGGGCACCGACTGCGTGCTCAAGGTCAGCGGATACGCGCGCGTCTGCATGCCGTAGAGGCGCATCACGCCATCCACGCCGCCCATGTGCCCCAGATCACCGCCCACGAGTACTTGGCCTTGGTACACCGGCGCCGTGACCGTTTTGCCGATCGGGGAAGCGGTGAGCGCGCCAGGCGGCAGCGTCGAGACCGGCACGACGGTGCGTGTCACATCCTTCGGCCCGATCACTTCCCCGACCGTGAGGTCATGTGCAGCGACATACGCCGTTGCCATCGGCACCTTGTGGGATGCCACACGGTCCGTGACAAACGCAGTGACGAGCCCCAACGCCGCAAGCCCGGCGATCCACGCCGCGCCGGGGCGCACCTTGACCCTTGCTGACTTGCCGGACTTGCGCATCAGCGCTTCGCCCCTTTCTTCTTCGGCTTCTTCGTCTTACCGCCCCCAAAGAGCGACGCGAAGAAACCCGGTTTTTTCGCCGCCTTGGTGTCCGACTTGTCGGCCTTCACTTCCTCCGCCTCGGATCGTTCTGCGCCTTTCGACGCTTCCCAATCGAGCGCCCGAACGGCCATTTTGCGGAAAGCTGACGGATAGGGATCCTTGCCTTTGCTCCCCGCGATCGGGACAAACTCTGGATCGTCGTCGATCAAAAGCCCCTCTTGGAAGGGCAGCGTCAAGATCGGGGTCTTGTAATCCTCCAGTGCCGCGCGTACCCGACGCACCTCGTCCTCGTCTTTCACACGGTTTACGATTACCCGAAGTTTCGCTGGCGTGTCGTACCGCTTCACTTCGTCTACGAACTGCACCGTGGATGGGATACGGCGTTCAGAAGCCGTCGTCATGATGAGTAGGTGAGTAGCAAAGTCTTTGGCCACAAGCAGTTGCGGTGTCAGACCTTGGTGCATATCCACGATGACAACCGGATAGAACGCCTTCGCCGTGCGTATCGCACGCGCCAACATGTCCGGTGTGACGACGCGCGCATGAGGCAAGACCTTGACGCCGTTTCGTGCGACCAAAAGTCCCTCGAACGCCGCCCGATCAAACGGCGTGTCCCGTTCAAACGCCGCAATGGACTGTGCGGGATTTGGCACATTCAACCACTCGTGTGTGTTCCCGGCGTAGTCCGCATCAATCACGACCACCGGCACCTTCTGCTTCGCGAGCCATAGCGCGAGTTGCATCGCCACCGTGGTCTTTCCGTCCCCGCCTTTCGCCGACGTCACCAGCACCACCCGGTCCTTGCCCATCGGCTTTTCGGTCTCTTCCCGTCCGACGGTTCTCGCCGCCTGCATGGGCGTCCAAACCGGGGCTTCCTCGGGGCGATACCCGACTGGGAACGGGAATCGCACCACGTCATCCGCTTGGATTTCGCGCAGTTGTTCAGGAGTGAGAGTCCCAGCCACGATGATCTTCGTGCTTGGGAACCTTTTGCGCATGGCTGCGACGTTCGGCACAAGATTGGGCATGGTTGCCCCGATCACGAGCATGCGCGGCTCGCCCTTCTCTTCCGTGATGCTCGTCAACTCGCCCGGATTGTGCGCGACTTCCACCGGGGCAATACGCCACGCCTCGACAGCCTGCGCCAAGACCGGACTGTGACCCGCCGGAATCACCAGGATATAGTCCACTCCGACTCCTCCTCCTTCGAGACTGCGGTCGCCGAAGATGAAAGTGACAAACCACTCAGAAACACGCTCCACGCATCGAGCATCGCCTGAGGCTGATGCGGGAGCCACGGCTGACCTTGATACAAGGCGCGAAGTACACTACGCGCGCGCTCGGGGATGACCAAGCTCACCTTGCGCCCGATCGCCGCTTCTGGCTCGACCGGGAATCCATCGGGCACGCGGTTCACCACAAGATGCGTCGCTTCCGCAGGAATCCTCGCCACGTGCGCCGGATCGAGCGTCGTCACCCAGATGCGGATGCGCGCTTGTTGCCAGACGGCGTTAGGCCTGCGACCGGTGTAGACGACATCCGGCTCACCCTGCCACTTTGCATGCGGCGCGTGCCACTCCGCAAAGTCCTCGGTCTCGACAGCGGCGTAAAGTGGACGTTCCATGAACGCCGCCAACTGCCACGCAAACCACGCCGCTGTCACACCACCGACTGCGATCTCCGCCCGCTCCGCCCGTTTCACCCTCGCTTCGTCGTCGCGAGGCTCATCCTCCCGCGCCTCCCCATGCGTGCGACGAAGCCTGGCCCGAGACGCCCCTGTCCGCGGTGACGCCTCCTCTTCCGAAACGCGGTCCTCGGTCACCTCATGGTCTTCGGATGCTTCCGCCTCGTCATCTGCGGGCTCCGACGGACGTCTCAGCGATGGACGACGAAGCGACGGGCGCTTCGGCTTTTCCGCTTCGAGCCGCTCGTGATAGGTCTGCGCCTGATCGAGCATGTCGTCCAAGGTGCCTTCACTCAGTTCCGGGTCGTGATACACGAGGTTCAACGGTGTCTCCGGCAACCCCCCGAACCACAAGACCGGCTTACCGTCTGGAATCCTTGCAGCGGCCCACGCCGCTTCCTCCTCATCCCCAGCGAGAACCACACAGGCATCCGCTATCGACGGTTCTTGCACGACTTCATACGGAAACGCTGCGGACTCCGCCTCAAGCCACGTCACAATCTCCTCTCGTGGACAGAGAAATGCGATCTTTGCCACACAAAAACCCCCTCTCAACAAGAGAGGGGGTTGCAGGACACGATTTTAGGTTTTGGGCAGTGTTCGCTTCGTGGTAAGCGCACGTTTGACAATGGGTTGCGCGGTGGAAGGAGGCGTGGTTGCTGGCGTCACGTTCGTAGATTCTTGAGATCGAATGCGCGGGCGCTCACGGCGAACCGACGGACGTTGCACCGCGCCGGGGGGCACTGAACGCTTCGTTATCTTGATCCCAGAAGACACGGTTGTCTGTGATTTCGACGGATCTTGTGTCGTCACCTTCTCTTGACTACTGGAGGACGGCTGAGGCTCGTTGACCGTTCGCCCGTCTCCCACTGCCTTGGACGTCGTCGGCTCGCTCTTCACCGCCAGTCTCACTGCGGGCCGCGACACGGCAGGTTTTGGTGAAACCATGGAAGTTGCCACGTTCGGCTGCGCCCGGGACTCCTTACGCGACTCATCTCCACGCATCGACTGCTCATGGGTGAGGCGCGTTGACGTAGACTCAGCACCCGGTTGCGCAGACGGTTTGGCCGGTGTACTCGTTTTGTCCATTTCGCTTCGAACCCGCTTCGTCGACGCCTGCAACGCCCGCGCCGTCTGGGACACCGCGCTTCGAATCGTCTGTTCGGCCTTCTCCGACATGCCCGCGCCCATCGCGAAGGTGTGGAGCGCCGTCTGGCCCGCGACGCCGAGTGCCCTCCGCACCCGCTGCGTGCCCACAGACGGTGTTGGCTTCGGTCGTGTGGAAACCTGCGCCTGTTTTCCCGCCTCCATTGCGTTCGCCGAAGCGTTCGCCCGAGCGTTTGCACGAGGCTGCTCACGGTGTGCCGGTCCCTCGACGCTGGGTGACGCCTCTGCATTCGCGGGATCCGTCAGACGTGAAAGCCCCCGAGACCTCGCCTGCTCTCTCAATACCCGGAGTTGTTCAGGCAACGGCACGCGCCGGCGCGAAAGCGTGCCAATGACACCCATTGCCGGGACACGGCGTGCGTTGATCGGCACACTTGCGGCGCTTTCCGCGAGTTTGGCTTTGACGTTCTCCGCTTTGACTCGTAGGTTGTCCGGAACCGGGACACGGCGGGCATCTTCGTGCCATGTGACGCCCGTGGCGCGCCGGATGCGAAGTGACGCCTGACCTCGACGTTCGGCCCACCGCCGTCGAAGGCCGGCAGTGCGTTCCAGCACGCGCGTGCGCAGCGACTCGGGAACTGGTACGCGTCTCGTGTCCTTCCGTAAGACGGCACCTGTCGCCTTTCGAACCTTGGGAAGGGCCTTGGCCGCGCCCTTGGCCAGCGCGGCTGTCCCCAGAACCGCCGCAGCTTCCGCCGCTTTGGCCTTGAGGCTTTGTGGGAGCGGCACGCGCCGTGTTTGATCCGTCATGAGTGCGCGCTTCGGCAAACGGCCTTTCCAGGCATCCAATGGACCACTCTTCGGCGGGTTGGGATCCTTGCCGGGGTTTCCACCTTCCGCAGAGGGTCCAACCGCTGGCACCTTGCGCGTCCGTCGGTTCGTGTCTAGGTCGGATAGGCGAATCAGACTAGCCGCAGCGGCGGGATCCGAAGAGTCTCGGCCAGACGCATCCGAAGCTCCAAAGTTGCCGCTGGGCGGTCCGTTGTAGGAGGAAGCGGCTCCACCCGAAGCCGTTCCACTCGATGGTCCGCTTCCCGGCGGGCCGAAGTTGCCAGAGGCACCGCCGCCGCCTTGACCACCGTCTCCTCCACGCGGATCCGAACTGCTTACCGTCCGCATGCGTTGGACTGCGGAAGTCCTTGACCTTCGCAGCGCCTTCGTCATAGCGGGCTTGGTGATTTGAATCGACTCGCCCAAACCTACGGGTACGCGATCCGGCAAACGTTGTTCTACTTTTTTCACAGTCTCCCGGATCCGCTTGCGAAGATTTGCCCGCCGCAACAGCCAGAAGAAGACGAAGATCGCCGCGAAGTAGAGCACGTTTAGCCACAACATCGAGAGAAAGAGCGGCGCACCCTGAATGGCGTTTTGGAACACATCGCCCACGACGATGACCACGGCGACGTAGAGATCGATGACAGCCGTCCCGACGAGTCCCGCAAGCGCCGTCAGCGCCCAGCGTAACGTGCGCCCATAGGTACGGGTCACTGGGAACAGTTCCACAGGCAGCACAAACACGCCGAGCATCAAAGTAATCAAGAATCCAGCTCGCGCGATCATCGCAAGAAGTCCGAACACCAAGAGGAAGAGCACCGGGCCGAGCAGGTTGAACCCCACCGCCAGGGTCACACTCAGACGATTGCCCGAGGAGAACGCCTGCTGCGCCGTCGGGTACTTCGACGAATTGAGAATCCCCGCCATGCAGTTACGCGCTTGGTTCCCCACTGGGAGTTGTAAGAGGGCGTCTGCCCACTTATCAGTGGTCTGTACCTTGTTCCAGTCCACGCCCGACGTCGCGCATGCCTCCACACTTGACAGATCGTCGGAGCGAATGGACAGGTCACCGCCCATCTCTCCTTGTTCCCAGGGCACTTGGACGAGGGATGACCAGATCTGTTGTTCCAACGTGGTGCTTGCGGACGAAACTGTCTCCCCCTGGTGCGTGAGGCTCAGGACAACATTCCCTAACGACGCGGCGGTTTCATCAGTCGCGTTGTTCAGGGTGTTGACGAAGGTCGCGTTCACGTGGCCGTAAATCCAGATTGCAAAGAGCGTCGCGCACATCTTCACGAACCGCGCCCACATCACCGTGGGCCGCTTGCGCAAAAGGTCCCACACCCACATGCCCGCAAGCACAAAGAGCGCAAGGACAAACGCAATGGGCTCGAGCGTGTTCACCCCGAGATGGATGACCGAAAGCACCGCGTCCAACAGTCCGCTGAGCGCCGTGCCTTGGATGCCCCATTGGAAAAAGGCGAGGCTTACCTGCACGAGAAACGTACAGAAGGTCCAAAGCAGATTTGCGAAGATGTAGATCGGGTCGAAGCGCCCCAGGGTCCCGTTCGCGTCAAAGGCGTAGTTCGCCGGTGGATACGGCGCGATGCTCGAGATATCCGGCAAGAGCAACGCAGCTCACCCCCTTCCGGCTCCGGGTGTCGTGGACAAAAGTTCCTTCAGCCAGGACGGACGCAAGATCACCTGAATCCTTGCGACACGCCCTTCAGCGTCCATGGCCATTGCCTCGCCTGACGCAAGGCCTCCGAACGTCTTCTCCCACTCTGCCGCCTCGTCGTCCGGCAGGTTCAAGATGCGAAGGGATGCCGCCACCTCGGGGCGCGAAAGCTGGCGCATGCAAAACCGCCAGGAGAAAAGGCCCGTGATCGACTCGCCGAACTGCTCAAAGTCCGTCGCGTTCTGCATGAGCATCAAGGGGATAATGTTCAGGCTTCGAGACACACGAAGCAACCGGTCAACGAGATCTCGCCCAGCCGGGAAGCGCCGCAACTGCCACGCCTCGTCGAGCACGAGCACTTTTACGACGTCTTTCGGGAGCCCCGAGAAATACCCAAGCCCCATCGTGGCTGCCGCGTAGAAGAGCGCAACGCTCACGCGTTCCTGCTCGTTCCACACCGTACTGTTCGCGCCGGGAAGCGAGAGGCCGTTCGTCGCAACCACGGTGAGGTCGTAATCTCTCGGCGTCATCCCATCGTCTTCGGCGAAGAGAAGCCGCCCGAGCGCGTCTTTCGAGAGCGCGTCAAGACGTTCAAGCAAGAGTTCTCCCTGCTCGCGATACACCGGTCGCTTTTCCTGGCGCACCATGTCCTCGATCGCCTCAGCAATGGCCCAGAGATCCTGCTTCCCACCGGCCTTGTGCATCGCGGAGACCGCCCGGCCAATGAGGATCGAGCGCAGGTCGCGCACGTTCGGGTCCGTGGTGTCGTTGAGCAGAATGTCGAGCACCCCGCGCTCCGCCCCAGGGACGCCGAGACGACAAGGATTGATCGGCGTCCCCTCGTCCGGCGTCATGCGAAGGAATCGCGAGCGTATGTTGGGGAGTTGCGCCAAACCGTCATAGTCATGCCCCTTCGGGTCCTGGACAAAGGCGCGAGCACCATGCGACATCAGTAATGCAAGGATGAATGCGGCTAGCGTCGTCTTACCCGAACCGAGCGTCCCGCAAAGCAAAATGCTCGGTGGACTATCCAACACTTGAGCAGGTCGACGAGGATCGAAGAAGACCGGCCTTCCCAGATTGGTCTCGCCAAGTAACATCCCGCTGGGGTCGCCAAAACCTTGCGTGGCAAAGGGCAACGCCGCCGCAAAGAGCCCCGCGTCCATTGGGATCTCATACGCCGTCTGCACACCCCGTCCCCACGGGTAGAACGCCTGCCAGAACCGCTGTTGATCCCCCGGCGCCTGAACAAGCTGGATGTCGCCCAGGTCCGTCAGAAGGCGCTTGGCGCGCTGCCGAAGCGTGTCCTCATCCGGCGCGCCAAGGCCGACGATCATCTTCACGTGAACAAGCGAACCCGCAAGCCGCAAATTCCGCTCGAGTTCCGCCGTCGTATCGAGCTCTTCCAGAAGCTCTAGCGGCGCCTCTTCCCCGGCGCTTTCGTACTCCTCCAGTTGCGCCTCCGCAATGCCCTTCTTTCGGCTCAGATGCCGAAGCGCCGAACGCGAGTCCTCCACCCGCACGTGAAGCGCGATGTCCACGGGGTAATCGAGGAGTTCCGCTGCGTAGATCCACTCGTGTCCAACCGGATTCTCCGCCGGGATCTCGCGCGGCGCGCGCAACATCGCGAAAAAGGTCTGATAGGTCTTGCGGCCATCCGGCAATTCACCTTCCAGATGGAAAGCCCGTTCCCGAAAGGCCGCCTCCTGAAGCAGGGTCTGAAGCGGATACGCCACGTGCACGACCCCAGAAGCCGAAACCACCTTCGGGAGTCCTTTCGGCAGTCGGCTGTCCGGTTCAATGAGTCCTCGGTACGCCCCGTGTCGCCACCAGGCCTCAATTTCACGGAGCGTCGCTTGACGAATAGGCAGAAAGGACGAAAACGCCTGGGCTTTGCGTTTTCGTTCCCGCTCCCAACGCGACAACTGATCGATCGTCACCTCCGAGCTTGGCCAAACAGCGGCAAGAGCGTCGCGAACTCCGCGCCACACGTCTTGTGTGATGGTCTTCCCGAATTGCCGAAGGGTTGACAATCCGAGTTCAAGGATGCGCAAGTTATCGAGCGGAACCACCAAATACACCTTTCGCTCGAACGGCAATTCGCTTTGCAACGTCGTCTCCGCTTCTCGGTGGTGCGCTTGCCATAAGGGATGAGCCCCCTGGAGCAAGCGCGCATTCCACTGAGATGGAGACAATCCGAGCGCCAACGAGAATACCCACCATTCGCCAACGACCTCGCGTAAACCGCGCTCAAGCGTTGAAATCTGCGCGCGTTCCATGGATTCGGAGATGCCGGGCTGTTGGTGGACAATAAAGACGCCGTATGCGCGCCCCTGATCGTCCACGACCAGTCCGTTTTCAATGAACATGCCGCACCTCCTCTCAAAATCAAAACTTCACCTTCGGCGCTGTGTCGCGAACGACGCGGCCGTCACGGACTCGATACGTCCCTGGCGCCAACCCGTTCGGTCCCCGTCGGATGGTCCACACGCCTCGTTTCACAAGCACCTGGGCTTGCCGGTGAAGCCGAAAAACGATTCCTGTGCCCATCACAGGAGTGGAGTAAGCCGTGCCTCGATCCACGGCATAAACTCGAGCCTCCCATGCTGGACTATCGGTCAAATCCAATCGGTGCCAACCGTCATGCCACCGCGGGCGAAACACAAACGACAAAGCGTCTAACGCCCAGCGCCAAGACGCCTTCCCCTGAAGATCCAGACGCCCCAAAAGCACGCCCAGTCCAAACGCGACGCCCGCGGCCCAAACGAAAGGCGGAATGCGCGGAATCCAGTGATACAATAGCCAGCCAATCGGGAAACCCGGGAACACCCACGAAATGCTCATGATCACGAAACTGTCTGTGGTCAGTTGGAACCAGCGGCCCAGGACGATCTTCCCTGGGCCGCTTCCCAACGTCCGGATCTCGGTCTTTCGGCGGTAGAGTTCGCGATACGAACGGTAGTACACCCCTCAACCCCCACTCGACGGCGAAATGGCACCGAAGATCCCGATGAGCATGTTGATGAATTGCCCGAGATCCAAGACGATGAACATCAGGACCAGCGTGACCCCAAATTCGATCGCGGCCTCCTTGTGCTGCTTCTTGCGAAGCGCACGGCCGATCAAGAAAATCGCCACACCCAGAATGACGAAGAAGGCCACCGCCTGAATCGGCCCCAAAACAGGCTGAATGGCCTGCATGATGCCCGAGACATCGCTTTGCACCTGGCCCGTGGTGTCCGGGACCTGCACCGTGATGCTGCTCGAAAGCCGGACGAAGTTCATCGTAAATCGCCTCCTTCTTGTATGCGGGCTTCGTCAGACACGCCGCGCGTTCTTCACCGCATCCACCACGCGGTGAAGAAGTTCGAGCATGTGCTGCATGGCAGGCACCGTTTCGGATGCCCACATCACTACGACGATGAGCGTGCCGAGAAGGAACAGGGTGTGAAAGATGTGGTCAAAGATCCCGTCCGCTTCGAACCACGCAATGCGAAACGGATACCGGCGGCCAAGCGGCCAGAAGATCGGCACACCCGCACGCGTCAGCATGTCGACCAGCGGGTGCGTCGCCACCCCGATCCAGGCCGCCATGATGACAGGCCCCAGATCCACATGCCCAAGATGCGCGTGTCGAAACGACCACGCGAGCAGGAATAAGGCCCCTATCGCCCACACCGTGTGGGTCAAAGTGCGATGAGGAATGCGCAAGAGTTCGCACGCCCAAGCCAGGGGCGGCAACATACGCGCAGGCGTGCTGTTGGGGCTGTCCACGTCTGGGAGCGGCGCGGCAAAGTACCCTGCCGCCATGCCCAAAACGCCGGGGATGGAGATGAAGGGCACGTGGCTTGCCATGAGAAACCCCGCCGCTGCAAGGACACCTGCCGCCTGATGGGTGCGGTGCATCATTGGAGGACACCCCGCTGGCGAATGGCCAAAAGCGCACCCATGAGCGCACCGGACATCGTGGGCGCTTCACACTCCGCGAACACGCCGTCGCCCTCCAGGCTTGCAAGACACGTGTCCGCTTGGCTGCGCCCTAACTGCACCCGCAGCCCGAGCCGCTGACACAAGTCAAGAGCCGTTTCGACTTTTTCCTTCTCGTCTTCGAGCCGGGCATAGAGTTCGTCAAAGTACTCGTGGATGGTGTCGACCGTGGACATACGAATCCCCCTCTCCAGGAGAAGAGGGGGATGAAGGACCATCAGCTGTAGGAAATTTGAACTGGATGCCAGACTGCGGTGGTGACCCAACTATAAATCGGAACCGTTTGAGTGGTGGGCACAGCAATGGCCGCGACAATTGGATTCGCCAAAAACTCAAGGAGAAAATACCAATCTTGAGGATCTGAGACGTTGGAAAAGTTAAATGACCATCCTCCAGATTGACCTGAGCTTAAATAACTTTCGGACCCTGTTCCCATCTGACCATAGATCGTCTCAGGCATCACAAAGATCCCAACTGGCTTCATGGTACTCGGGTCGATGCTCGGAAGAGAAAAAGTGAACGTTGGATTGCCGTTTTGCGAACTCACTGATATGTTTCCAGTGAACCCAATCAGGTTCGTGCATTGCTTGTCAATAGCTCCAGGATAGGGGGATGTGCAAATTGCACCGTTATTCGTAGCGTCCGACGTGCACGTTACCTGCTGGTTTCCCGCCAAGACTGTGCATTGAGCGTAGGACGGATTCTCGTTGTTTTGGTTGACAGTTTGTTGAAGAGAAAAGGTCCAATTCGTAACGACGGTTTGCTGACCCGTCTGCTCATACATCTGTGTCGTCGTGTTGTAGCCGCCCGTAATGGACACCACTTGCGATTGCGCCAACGCTCCTGTCACCGTGGCCGCTCTTGCCTGAGGCACGAACATCAATGTGGCTGTTACCGTCGCCAGCCCAAAAAGTAGCGCAGCTAATATACGAACCGCGCGCCTCATCCCTATCACCTCCAACCTCACCGATGGACGATCAAGACACATGCAATGGCGCTAGCGAGTAGAAGGATAGCCAGAAAGAATAGATCCACGCCTACGTATTGCATCCAAGTCCCAAATCTCCACCACCACATGCGTAACTTGGGATACTCGTTTGGTAATTCGCTGGTGTGTAAACGTGCAAGCTCCCATGGCCAAAACGGCGATTTGTATTTCCACGGCGTTCTTCGGTAGGCCAAACAAGCATAGACCAAATTCTCACATAAGCGCACAAAACGCTGTATTCCAGATTTAGTTTCAAGGTTCAATTTTTCGAACGCACGGTACCACTCTCGCGCATCTTCCGGTGTGCTGTTCCGAAACAGATCAAGAAGTCGATCTCGAACTTGGTAACGATGTTCGATGAGCTCCTGCTTCTTGAGAAAAACGTCGACTCGATTGCTGATATCGTAGGTGTAGGGTCGTAGAATCTGATATCCCGGTTCGATGTATGTCTTAAAAATCTCCTTTTTTACATCGTCTAACATACGCCCTCTACCTTTCACTCTGTACAATACATAGGAATAACTTCCGCTTGCTGAAAAACTCAACAAACCACTGATCACATCTCCGCGCATGCTATGCCTCCTTTTCATAGCAAGGTCATAACATGCGCTGATTTGACCATCGATTTGATTACTCCTGCATCGCCTCCGGCACCGTACGCGTCGCGCTCACCGTAACCTTGTCGTCGAAGACTTGAGCGACGCCGAACCACTGCAAAAACGCGTTGGAAAACGACCAGGGGTTGTCATAGGTCACCGAGACCGTCACCGTGTCATCGTAACCTTGGGGCGCATTGGGACTCGCAGAAAATGAGTAAGTCACATCTTGATCCCACGGACCCCAGGCCATCTGGGATTGCTCCAGTTGCCACATCGCGTTCCCAGCCGCTTCTGCTTGAGGTATGTTAATGGCGCCTTCGTCTTCTCCATCTTGGAACAGCAGTTGTTGGGCCGCCGTATCCGCCACAGACAATAGCGCGTGATGGAGCACCGTATTGTCGTACAGGGTGGTTCCGACGTCCAGGCCCAACACCGTAAAGAGCATGAACAGGCTCCACATGAGCAGGTTGCCGGGGATGAAGCCCACTCTTCTTCACCCCCGTAGAACATCAGCCATCGCGTTCGCCAAGTTCTGGACAGTCTCGTCGAAAAGTCGATCTCGGAACATCGCCAACGTATTGAACAAGAGCGTCGCCTTTTGCAGTTGCAGTTGCTCTTGTTCGATGTCGGGTTCGCCGTACCGTCCGGTGCGGATCACGCTCGGCAGGACCTCGCGCGTCGCCCAGCGTTGAAGAGCCCGCGCGTGTTCATCCTTGCCGACGAGTGACAGGCGCAGCATACCCGACTCGCGTACCACATGGATCTCCTCACGTCCGTCTAGACCTTCGAGAATCACACTGCCCTGCTCATCGTCATCCAACCGTCGAAGCGCCTTCTCGACGTTGCGAAGACCCACCGCCTCACACACGCCCATAGCGTCAAACAGCGGTTCGCCGTCGACCCAGAAGACACGCACTTGGGTACCGTTTGCGAAGACTGCCCAAGTCTGTTGCATAGGAGATCGCCTCCTCCCGATGGAGTGTGTGGTGCAGGACAAAAAGAAAGGCCCGCCGAAGCGGGGCAGCACGGACAGCCTTCCCAGGTATATTCGCCTTATGGTAGACTAAACATGAAAACAGGAGTCGGTGCGGCCAACACCGACTCCCGGGCACCAACGCCTCGAGCGTTGCCCCTGCCCGTATTCGTGTTGCGGGCAAGTAGCCGTCCCAAGGGCGCTAACCGTTGGGGGCGGCTACTTGCGTTTCAGCAAGGTGACCAGTGCCACGACGAGCGTCAACAGGTAACGACAAATGACCCAAACTGGATCATCAGCGACAGCGCTTCGGCTACGTTCATGGCCCCACCCCCTCCCTCTCGGGCAGGGGGTGCCCCCAAAGGTTGATGCCAATATCAGTTTACGTGTTCCTCTTCTTCAGCATCTTCTTGAAAAGTCGTAGACGTGATCATCGAGCAGCATCTGCGTAAGCTGTTCGTTATGCGCATCCAGAAAACGTCGAGTCTCGACATCGATCTCGTCCATCTCGTTCTCCAACTGCTCCAACAGCCACCGAATCCGCGATAAGTCCCATCCGCGCTCTTCGAACATCGCAAGAAAATCAGAATACAACGGTTCCACATCCGATGGGATGCGATCCTTATTCTCCAGATACCACACGATGTATTCGAGCTCCACCCGCGCGCGTTCCGTCAAACTGCGCATGTACTCCAGTTGCGCATAGCGGGTCAGCGGATCCGCATCCAGCAGTTTGCGAAAGTATTCGTCCACAAGAGGCTTCCCCAGCTTTGCGATTTCCTCTTCGGTAGCATCGGCGTGCGCTTGCACCAACTCGTACGCCTTCTGATGGAATTCCATAATCAACGCCTCAACATCCCTGACCATCCTTGATTCCCTCCAACCACAGCTTTACATCGTCAGTGAGACGGGTTGTTGCCCATCAAGCAGATCCGCAATCTTGCCGTCAACCAACACGCCCGCGGGCTTGCCGTGCTGGACTTGATAGGCAATCAGATCGTCGATGTACTTCGCTTCGTCCATGAAGGCCGCGATCATGGTCTCCAAATACTGCTTTTGCTTGACCAACGTCTCCAAGTCGGCAAACGGCAAAGTCGCATGCGCGAACTTTGCGCCTTGTTGCCGATACGGCACCATCGCCCGAACTTTGCGACCTAAGACACGTATCCTGCGCAGCGCTGTGCAGTAATAGTCGTTGTAGAACGCGTTCCATCCCTTCTCGGGCGTAAACACCCTCCGTGCATACGGCTCCACAAGATCGCGGTTCTGCTTTCCGGTCTTCTTGTCAGTGAAGGTAATGCGATATGACAACTCCTGCAACATTTCCATCGGATACACCAGCATTTGCTCTTGTGCTTGTGCCATCTGGCAATCACACCCCTTTCACCAGATGGGGAGTTGCAGGACAAAACAAAACGGCGGCGGCCCGATGATCTCAGGCACGTCGCCGACATGTCATATCTGTCATTTCAACAACCTCGGTCGCTGAGTGGCGCGGAGCGTGTCGACGATTTTGGCCATAAACGCGCTGACTTCCTCAAATCCCTCCATGCCGTTTGGCCCGACTCGTCGTTGTTGATAGAACTCGTCCACAACCCAGTCCACCTCACCGCCTGCCTGATGACAGACCGTCCAAATGTCCATGACCGCGCGTTCCAACTTCGTATAGAGCTTGCGACGTTGAACGCGCACTTCGTGTTCATCTTCGATCTTTTGCAGCGCAGGCGGCACTTGGAGTTGTACGACCGGCGCGCCTTGGCGCAGCTCCTGGATCTTTTGCTCGTAACGCGCCAGCAACTGTTCGGTCGCTTGATACTTCGACTCCAGCTCTCGTTTTTGCTGCTCGATCTCCACCGCCCGTTGCTTCCACGCCTCGATCTCTTGCTTCACTGCATCCGGCACCACTTCGACGCGCTCTACGGGCCGATTCTTCAATTCCTCGATCTCCCGCTCCAACTCGGCAATTCGCTCGCGATCCTCTTTCCGCCCGCGCTCCCGCAACGCGGATAACTCCTGCTCCAGCGTGACCACGCGCCAACTCTGAGCCTGGAGATCCCGAATTCGACGTTCCAACTGCTCAATCTTCTGGCGATCTTCTTCGCGCCCTTGCTCACGTAACTCCGCGAGTTCCGCCTGCAAACGCGCCGTCTCCTGGTCGCGTAGCTCAGCCTCTTCGAGTCGCCTGCGCAACTCCTTGGTCTCCGCGAACGTCCGGTTCGCGATCTCCTCTCCCAACGCCTCGTACAAGCTACGCTGGATCTCTGGGCTTAGGTACGCCAACTGTTCGGCGGCGCTGGTGCCGAGCTTGCCGGAGGAGACCAAAGCTTGGAGTTCGGGGATAAGATCGTTGAGTTTCAATAAGCGTTGCGTCGTCGCCACACTCTCACCAATAGCCTGGGCGACATCACGGTAGGACTTCTCAATTTGAGAAGTCCTCTGATTATTGCCATGTCGGATGCCCCAGTACTCCTTAAGGAACTTCGCCCTTCTGGCCTTCCTCATCGGATCATTGTCCTCGCCGCGTCGTTCTTCGTTGTCGGCAATAAGCAGGTACTCTGCCTCTTCAGGCGACACATCGTAGATCGCCACCGGTACCTGCTCGATCCCGAGCTCCTTCGCGATCCGATACCGTTGGTGTCCCGCCAAGATCGTGCCGTCCGGAAGAATCTTCAACGGATCCCGGATGCCGTGGACTTCGATGCTGCGCTTCAGCTCCTCGTACTTCTCCCCATCCAGATCCGCGTAGTATTCGACGTTTTTCGGATGCGGCTTGAGACGATGGATACTCATTTCGCTCATATCTCCAGCCCCCTCATCCAAGCGTGGAATGTAGGACACATGTGTGCCTCCAAACAAATCGCCCACCTGGTCTCCCTATCGGGACGACAGGCAGACGATTTGCGATTCAGATATCGATCACCGTCCAGCGTCGCCATCGCCATCCGTCGAACTCGACGTGCTTTCGTCGCTTGAGGTTGACACGCGCCCGGACCCGCTATACCGATACACTCCGCTGTACGAAGATGTACCTCCATATCCGCCGCCGATCCACATCGGCAAGAAGATAGGATAGCCACCGTCATTATTGTTGTCTGCCTGCTGCGCCGACTCGTACGCGCTCATCGCATCGGTAAACGCCTGGCCGACGTCACCCTGGAGCAGCGCTTGGCTCACCTGATCCGCGGGCTCAACCTTGCCGTTCTGATAGGCGAAGTCGATGTCGAAGTCGTGGTCGAAACGGATCTGCACAATCACGGTATCGCCGAACGTGTAAGGGCGAAGGTACACCGTGTCACCCACGTCGTTGCCCAATGTTTGGAGAAAATCTTCGATGGTTTCGTGATTGCGAGGAATCGGGTACAACAGCACCGCCTTGTACGCCGCGATTTCTTGCGGCGTGAGTTTCGGCTTCGCCGACGTTGTGTCGTTTGCCGTGCCCGACAGCGTGGCAGTGGAGCACCCCGTCAAGAGAAGTACCGAAGAGGCGAGCAATGCGGCCACCTTCGATTTGGACATGTGCATCCCTCCCAATAAGACGGGGAATGCACGACAAAAAACCGCCCTGCATCGTTTGCAGAGCGGCTTCGTTCATTCACCCGAGCGCAAGACATCGCCCGGCGTCACATGGCCAACCTGTAACCGTCGAAAGTGTTTCTGGTTCCAGGTCAAAACCGTCGGACACTTACTGTGTCGCGCTTTCGCGGCAATGTACGCGTCGATATAGTCCACGTGTTGTTCGTCAAAGTCGCGAAGCGCCTCGAGTACGATCTCCTTTTCCTCGATCTCAAGACCTTTGACTTCCGTTAATTGCTCCAGCACCTTCGCGATTTCTGTTGGATGCTTCCCGTAGAAGCTTTCCAGCACCCAGCACAACTCAGCAAAAACAATCGCCGGAACGCGCAAAGACACGAGCCCACGATCAAGATATTCAGCCAATTGCGCCACTTCTTCGGCTTGCTTAGGCGGATCCCCGGTTATCAGGCGCAACAGCACGTTCGAGTCAACCCACATCTCGGACGGGTGAACCGACTTACTCACCGGCGCTCGCGTCTCCGTTTAAGTATTTCTCCCTAGCCTTGGAGGCATAAGCCGCCTTTCGTACTACACTGATGTCCTCCGGACCAGTGCCTGGTAAACTCCCAAGCAAAGAACGCAATGACTTCCGTTTGGCCACACGCAATCGAACTTCTCCGTCCACCACTTCGAACACAATGTGGTCACCCGGCTCTGCGCCCAACAAGCGTCGTATCTCGGCGGGAATCACCGTTTGCCCCTTGCGAGACAACGTGCTGAATGCCGTCATGGGTGTCTCCTCCACTGTTTCTCTTACCTCCATAATACGCTTTACCTTATGCTGAGTAAAGCATATGTGGTTTTAAGAAGAAGGGTTTAACGTTGACCTCAGATCTTCTCTAAGCATTGCCGCCCCACCACTCCGGCAGGGCGGCCACTCGTCTCACTTGCTGTTGTTCGGCGTCACTTTAATCTTAGTCGGCCCAGGCACTACATACATCTGATCCCATCCGTTCGGCACCGTCGGCGTCCAGACCGTGATCTCGGGATCCGTCCAGTCGCCCCAGTCGCCAATAGCTCGAACGATGATCATCGGCATGTACTCATCGGCTCCAACGCGCCAGTTGGGTGGCCATGCAGCGTACTCCGTGCCTGCGCTCGGTTCGTATTGATAGCCGTTGTTGTGCAGGTCATCGTAGGGCGCCCATTGCATCTGCGCACCCGGATACGGCACTCCGAGCGGATACTTCCCTTTGGGCCAGTCCGATTCCAGCGGATCGTCGGCATGGCACACCGGAGACTGCTGCCATGTGTTTCCGTCAATATATCCGGTCGTCCACTCGGTGAGGCTGTACGGATTCATGCGCCAGCGCCCCGCATAAGCCTGATCACAGGGCACCCAAGGCCCGCCTTGATCCGGAACCGGAATGTTCCACGCAAACCTCAGATGCTGCGTGTCATCGTTCGTCTTGCCTCCGTCCCAGTACAGACGAACGTCGGGACTGACCTCGTGGTAGACCGTTGGCACGTTCATGTGCAGGATGATCGTGCTGTAGATCGGCTGCGGCGGAGTAGACTGCGTCGCCGTGCACTGACCCGCTGCGTTCTGGGCAACACAGGTTGTGGTGGCGTTCGTCCAACCGCTGATGTACGTGTAAGCGTACGGGACGTTCTTCACGATCTCGACATAGGCTTCAAGGTGCGCGTCAAATTCACGACCGATGTAGCTCCAGTTCGGCGCAATTTGCGCCCACACCGTGACGTACCGGCTTGTGTTGTACTTGGACGGCTTGTTCATTGGGTAGACTGTGAACGCTCCGCCGTGCAGCGCGTCACCCAGCTTGCCGCCCCAAAGCGGGGTTTTGGCCTCCATAGTCTGAAGCACCCACAGGTGGATAGCGCCGCCTTCCCAATCCCAGCATCCGTGTTTGTTGGTGCAGATCCAACTACCGTATCCGGTCGCCACGGACGACGGGAACTTCACCGTCACCTGACCATACGACGATGGAATATCCTTTTCGTCCTGCGATTCGAATTCATACCCAAACAAGTCTCCGGGAGTCGCCGTAATCTTGATGATTACGGTATTGGGACCATTCGCGTTCCAGCCCGTGATCCCGATCGCCTTATTGAGCATGTCCGTCGGAAGTGTAATCGTCTTGTTCAGCACGCCTGACGAGAAGGTCTCCACCGTGCCGAGCGTTGTCCAATTCTTACCGCCGTTGGCGCTCGCCTGAACCGTAAGCGTGTCATCAAAGTTGTTCGGCGCGTTGGTCAAGATCGTCGGAAGGTCCCCGCCCACGTATGTCAACGTGATGGGCTGGCTAAAGTCCTTCGGATCCGCAGACGTGTAGTCCGGGGAGGTCTTGTAGATGCCACCGTCGTTTTGCCAGATCGCAAGCCCGCCGCTGGTCGGCTGGAAGAAGGTCGGCACAGATTGACCGATATAAGGGTTGGACGCCATGCCTTCGAAATCACTCGTTAAGACTGCGGCGCCCGCACCGTTCACCAGCTTTTGACCACCGTGCTGCAAGGCATTGAAAAGATCGAAGTCGTTGGCTACCTGGTTGGTCTGCCCCGCAAGCCCGCTCGGCGAGTTGTCAAACACGTCGACCCAACCTGTGGCGTCCGGAACGTAGATGTGACTCGTGGAGATCTCCGGTGCACCAACCGCATTGCCTAACAACCCGATGTCGCCCGAGGTCCCGTTGTTGAAGTCGACCCACGCCGCCTCGGCCTTGTTCTCCACCGGCAGGATGTAGGTCCCCGACGGCCCGGCGTACCCCGCCTCCAGCGCAGAGTAGGCACCGGCGCCACCCACGTGCCAATAGCTCTTCAACAACGAGATGGTACCGTTGTCGTTGAGTTGCCCGTAATAGATGTCCGTGTCGTAGTCGTTCCAGGCAATGTAGCCCTGCGCGGTCTGGATTACGCTACCGTTCACCGGCGCGCCCGAGGGTGTCTGGAATTTCGACACGATCTTGCCCGTCGTCGGGTCGATCACGTACAAGGTGCCTGTGCCGCCCTTGTTCGCCGCCTGGTATGCCGTGCCGATGATGATGTAGGGGATCCCACTCACCGAGTACGCCAGGACCGGCGTGCCGTCGATGCGGCTGCCGATGTCAATCTTGTAGAGCAAGGACAAGCTGCTCGCGTCGAAAGCGTACAGATAGCCGTTCTGCGAGCCGACCCAGATGGTGTCCTCGCTCATACCCGTGTTCTGCGCCGAGGCGTAGAGCGGATAGCCGACGACCTGGTTTTGATCGATGGGATCGCTGACATACATATTGTGTTGATCAGTGGAGGATCCAGAAGATCCACCGAATCCAGGAGCAGACGAACCATTTAGTCCAATCGGACTTCCATCAGGCTGGAAGCCGTAGAGATTGTCACCTGCTGCCAGGTATACATTTCCAGTCGCCTTGTCGATGACCGGAGCGCTGTTCGAGACGCCGGTGACGGGACGGTACCAATTCACTTGCCCGAAGGTTGAAGGATTCAGGCTGATTGATAACAGATATCCAGGCGCACTGGGATCGTCCGACGCTCCTTCGTTATTCGCGGGAACCGCCATGTACAACGTGTCATTGTACTCAACTGGGGTCGAATTCCCGTACCCTAAATGAAAAACCATGCCACTCTTTTTGTCCGTCACCGTGGGCCAAAAGGCTGTCAGACCCCAGAAGTACGACTCGTGGATGCCGTTCTCGTGCGTCCTCCACACCGAATCGCCGAACTGCGCCGCGGCATTGACAGTGGCGATCGCGAGCGCTTGCCCGGCACCAGGCGCCGCCACTTGCATGGCTCCCGCCTTGGGGCTCGGCCACGACACAAGCGCACCCGCCGTCGTCAACACCACCGCAACCGCCAACGCCTTCTTCGCTTTCGTGTTCATGCGCGTCTTGAACTTGCGCATAAAAAATTCACCTCCACACGCAGTGGGGGGGTTCAGACAAAAAAAGACCGAACGCGGCGAGTACGCTGTCTCGCCGCGTTCGGTCACGGGTTCACTGGATTGATTCCTTTGTGCCAACTCAAATTTGGTACAATGTCTAAACTGTAACCATAGCACCAGTTCCCCATAACGCCCTTCATTACGCCATTAGCGATGTAGGGTAGTTTTGCATCAGGAGGACTGGCTCCTTGAAACTGCGATTTTGCCGCAAGATAGAATCCTGGATCAATCGATGTCACGTAACCTGTTTTCGCATCTACTTCTTCGTCGATGACATAGTATCCCTTGAAGCCCTGACCATTATCTCCTCGACTTACGACTTCGACTACTGCATCATTCCCACCATAAGCCGTCCCCTTCAAGAACACCACCCACGGCCACTTCTGCAACACCTGGCCCGGCTTGAGATGCTGCACGTCGAAGTGCCGGTTGAAGAAGACGTTCTTTGGGTCGGGATACCACTGTGCGTTGTTCGCGAGCATCCCAAACATGCCCGTGGTGTGATGCGTCTGGGCCTGCTGCGCCTGGGCCACCGCCTGCTTGTAGAGCTGCGGCGTCACCTTGGTGTAGGTCGGGCGCGGCGTAGGGCCGGTCAGCGCCAGCGTGTTCGTCGTCGTGTCATACGTCGCGCCGAATCCCATCGCCTTGAAGAGCGTCAACAGGTGATCGACGTTCACGAACTGATCCGTCTGGCCCGTACTCGGATCTCGGATCGGGAACATCGTCACCTCATCGAGCAGATTGAGATTGACCGCGATGCTCGCTCCAAACGTCGCACTCTTCCCTGCTGTAGTGGCGTATCCACCACCTTCATACATGGGGAGCGGCTGACGATACAGTAACGTGTTAAACGTCCACGTCGTATTAGGCCCGACCCCAAAGCCGACAAGATCGTTTTCATGGACCGCGTAGCTCTGAATGCCTGCCTGCCCATTGAGAGCCGCTGACACCGCGTTCAACGGGATCATAACCTCGCCAGGCGTGTAGCCCACGACTTCGTAGTTGTCTGCAGCCTCAGTCCCCGAAACCTGCACGTTGGTCACCGCATACGTGTTCGCCAAGACCTTGCCATTCAACGTAATCTGCGCAGGCACGAGCGTCGCCAGTTCGTCACCTGCGACAATGTCTATGCTCGCAATATTCTTCATCGGCCCCTCAAACGTCACCTGCACCGCCCCGCCGCTGTCCGCATACGTGCTCATCGGCGCGGCGCACACGGCCAGCGCAGCCAGCGCGCCGAGCGTCGCCTTCGTCCACTTCTTCATCTTCATCCTGCTTAACCTCCTTTTGTCAGGATTCTATGCGAAGTTCCCTCAATTCGTGATCATTGGTTCTTAGTTCCTTGGTTGAAATTAGAATAACACGGATTGGAATAAAAATCAAGTGTTTGTCATCCACGATTGCGATTCAACCCACTTCTACCGTGCTTCCTCTCTGTGACAAAGATCGCGCATTGCGAAGTGTTTCGTCAATAATGAGTGTACCGTCAGACACCACCTTCGCCCCCATCACCACGTTTACGGGCTCGCCCGACGACCCATACTGAACCTGAGCGCACTCAGCTTGCCATTTGCAGAACCGTCTCCTGACCATGGCCCGCACCGATGGTGCGGGACTTTTTGTGATCGCGATATAAATTCCGTCAGTTATACCGCCACATCATCACACAACACATCACGAATCTCGTATACTCGTCAGCATCAATGGGTTATACTGAGAGCAATCCGTTGTCATTCGACTCACCCTGAACTCTTCAATCCCACCCCGCACCCCTGGGTGCGGGCTTTTTATCCCCAACTGAATCAACAAGGACAAGATTTGGAACAAAAAGACAAGGATTGACTTTGCGCATTGGTCTAAGCTCTATTCAGGCCGACACGCGCCATGCTCCAAGTGCAGATTTCGGAAAGCCCCGGTTCCTGAGACTGCGCCCCACATGGATGCGGGAACCGGGGCGAAGTTGGGTGAAAGGGTTGGCATCTCCTAAGCAGACGATGTATGATTTAAGTAGGCTGACGGCGATGATGAAGCGGTCGGCTGGAAGAGCCCCCGAATTCCCCCTGACCCCCTGCACCTTTAGCGGATGATGCAGGGGTATCGTCGTGTTTGGACACGTTAGAATACTCTCTTCCACCCGCTGCGGAGTTCGGCATACAGCTTCGCGTAGACCGGACAAAAATCGAACGCACCCGCGACGCGCACCGCGCATGTTTCGCAGATCTCGTTGTCGCACGTAACATACCTCCGGCCATCGGCCGCGTAGTCCACAACAAAATCGCAGAGAAGCGTAGCCTCACGTTCTTTGCAAAAGGGGCATAGGCGACGCCTTCGCCCGCCCGTGTCCCACCTCGGCGGTCCATTTCGACGGATCGCGTTGCGAATGTACTCCGGCTCCGAACATGAGCCGTCGCAATAGCACAAGGTCGAGATCCCTTCGTAAACGTTGCAGGGCATCGGCCACATCGCCTTAGTCTTTGTAGGGCGAGTCCGCCCGAATAAACAACGCATCTCCCCGCACCGAGTGGCGCTGGACGTCTTTTATTTGCTATTTCCCTCAATCCATTCCCGCTTCTTACTAACCATCCTTCTGTGGAGGCAGGCGGTGATCAGTACCAATCCAGCTTCGATGCTGAGAAAGGTGCTCCAGCGAAACAAGAAGGGAACTTGAGAAGGAAGGACGGACGGTGGAAGACAACTTGTGTTTTGTCCAGGTGAAACGAATTGATCACATACCCATGAGTTTTCCACATGCATGCTGATGGCACCCTGGATATAGAACGTTACCCCTGGGTACACGAAGATTTCTATCATGAGCAGAAAAAAGTAGATCACGAAGATCATCTGCCGCCTATGCGAAGTTAAAGAGCTCGTTTCATTCATCCGCTCAACATCCTCCTCATTACTCCAGCACTGGATAGTCTGAGGCTTTTTGCCCCTCAATCGAATCGGCAAGAGCAAGATTTCGACAAACCAAGTCAAGGATCGACAACGCCGCCTGGACTAAGCTCAGCTTAGGCCGACACGCGCCATGCTCCAAATCTGGCCGCACGACTCCTTTCTCATCGTTCCGGTTCTTGATGCTGCGCCCTATATGGATGCGGGAACCGGAGCAAATTGACGTATGATTTGGATAGGCCGACGGCAATGGCGAAGCGTTTGGCTGGAAGAGACCCCACCCCCTGATCCCCTGCATCGACGCAAATGGTGCAGGGGTTCGTTGTATTTGGCCACGTAAGGGGATCCGTCTCTGATCCGTCTCTACCTATTGCGGAGCTCGATGTACACTCCCGCGCAGGCCAGACAGAAATCGCACGCACCCGTAGCGCACCGCGATTTCTCACTTGCGCGACAGTCTAAAGCGTCTCAACTCCCCTGACCATCCAGTGCCCCGCCTGCTGCTCCAGTGTGATCTCCATCGCAAGCGGCACCCACAACCCCGTCGCCGGGTCCTCCGCCTGAAGCGACACGTAGAGCTGCGGTTCGGTCTTGCTCCCCGCCTGTAACAGCACCTGCTCAAGCTGCACGCTCGACGTCGTAAACGGCAGCGTCGGCAAGCTCACGCCGGCTACCACATCGTTGGTCGTCGGCTGACCTCCGAACCACGCCTGCACAAAGTTCTGAATGAACGTCTGCTCGTCTGGCGTCGGCGTCTTTCCCGACGGCGAATACGTGGTGATGAAGTTCGCCGGCTCCATCCATAATCCGCCCACCGCGACCGACTTGCCGTCTGTCACCACCAGCACGTCGACTTCCTGCACCTGCGTTTGTGGCCCATTGTTGCCCGTCTCACTCGCTCCGCCAGACACCGTCTCCCACAACGCCACCGGCACGATCTCCATCTGCGACGACAACACCTTGGGGTCGAGCGGCGTCGCCTGGGTCACTTTCACACTCTCTGTCGGCTTCGCGTCCTGCACGGACAGGCCAAGATTACTCAGCGTTGTCGTCCGATTCGCCGCGTCGCCCGTCGACACCACGTCCACCGCCGTCTGCACCGCCAGCGCCGCCGCGGCGTTCGGCAGCGGAAACTCAACCTTAGGTCGTGGCGGATGCACCGCGCGCGCCAACGTGCCAAGTCCACCGATCGCGGCTAACACCAGTAGCGTCCACGTGCCGTAACGTCCGACTTTGTAAGGGATCCGCAAACAAAATCGCCTCCCGCAATGAGTGCTCAACTCTTGCGGGAGGCGGCGGACAGGAGGAAAGACGAACCCATTTGACGAATTTGATTTGGCTCATTCCTTCATTCCACCTTCAGATGATGGGGAAAATTCAATTTTCTTGTCAGCATCGTTCTTCCGTTTTAGTCGCAGTTCTAGTCGATTGACCAATTTGAATGTCAACAGCGAAGCAACTAAATTCAGAATCGCTGCTGTCAGTATAACATTATATCCATTCACGATCAATTACCCCTCTTTATCATTAAATAACCAATCGCTCACTTTCTTTCGTTGCTCATCGTCAAGATGATATCGATACAGATTAAATAGCTTAATGAAAGAGAAAACATAGAAACACGAAGAGATCACACCCAGCCAGCCTGCGAAGTACAACACATCATCGCCTCCCGCCAAGGTTCTCTTACCCTTGCGGGGGGCGGCGGACATCTTGTCTGTCGCCCCCTACTCAGAAGAGGAGGAGGATGATATGGACAACATTACCTACGTCTAATTTATCTGACGCAGATCGACGGCCCGTATTTTGTGACCTTCCCGGAAGGCGAAGAGGCCAAGCCGAAGAAGTTTGGCTCAATCATCCGTCGCGACGACAACGGCAAGCAGAAGGTTTGTGTCAACTTCGTCTTCGAGGACGGTCGCATCAAAGAGAAGATGGTCTTCGAGCCAGTTCCCGATACCATCGAAAACAAACTTGTTGAAATGCTCCGCGAAACATGCAGTCCGCTGTCCCAAGCAGGACAGCGGACTGATTTGTCTTTCAAAATACGAACACGACTTCGACGACATCCTGACAGCAAGCGCCGCCTGGTTCTCGAACAGAGATCGGGCGGCGCTTCTACGCTTATCTGAACAATTCCTGCAAAACCTCGGTAACTCGCAGTCCCCAGTCTGCAAATGTTGGATCAAGCGGCACCCACACATCGCGCTTGCCTTTGGTGTAGACAGCCACTCGATTTTTCTCGTGCATTGTCTCGCTCCACCCGAACGCAACCAGCAGACGGATGATTTCGTTTATCACTAGCTGACGCAATTGCAGCATCTCTTCCACGGGCACTTCTGCCCGATTGCCGTCGATGCGCGCTTTGCGCGCCAACTTCAACGCCGAAATAATCAACGGATCTGTCACGGCGTTTTCTCCTTCCCCGCCATAATCAGCAACGCGACCAGTCGCACCGTCCCAAGGACGCACAAAATCCAAACCCACACCCCTACCATCGGTGACAGGATCTCGACCAACGGCCACGCAATCCACTGCCCGAACACCCCGCCGAGCGCAATCACAAACTCACGCCAGCCGTCGACACGTTCCGTCTCCACCGCGCCGGCGATCGGCAGCAGTCGCCATTCCAACACACCCAAACGCACGAGAATCGGCCCCCACCCATAACGGAATCGACACACGCGCGCGCCGACCAGCCAGGCGGCGCAGGCGTGGCCGAGTTCGTGGGATAACACGGCGAGCGCGACAGCCAGAAGGATGACTCGCGCCGTTTGTTCCAACGTCATATCTCTTCGTCCCCCAAATCGAGCGCCAACTGCACCCCGTTTTTGAACTTCTTCCGCCCGCGCCGCACATGCACGTCCGCCGTGCCTTTGCGCACATGCAGCATCTCCGCGATCTCCTTCCGGCTAAACCCCTGCAACGCCAGCTTCAGCGCCTCGCGCTGCTGCGGCGACAACTGATGAAACGACACGCGTACCCTAGGGCGCTCCTCCGCTTCGCCCGAGAGCAACGCGAGCAACTCGTCCTCGAAGGACTCCTGCGCCGCCAAGCGCTCCAGCGCCTCCTGCACCGCCGCCGCACGCGTCACCCGATGACGCGACAACTCCTCCCGTTCCCACAACAACCGCTCTTGGACCGCGCCGTATCGGCTCATCTGCGCCAACGTGAACAACATGTCCCGAGCCATGCTGCGCAGATACGAGCGATCCATCTCCTCCTCGCGCAGCTCTTGAATGACCCGACGAATTTCCTGCACCGCCACCTGCTGCTTGGGCGTCAGGCTTTCCCACACCGCTTCTGCCTGGTAGACGAAAACCTCCAAGTACTGCCGATCCTTCGTGTCCGCGTATTGCTCCAGATCGAGCCGGAGCCACTTCGGCCAAGACATCGACCGGATGCGTTGGAGCGTTCGCTGCCGCTCACGCGCCGAACGATCCATTTCCCGCAAGCGCGCCAAGAGTAGGCGCCGATTAAGTCGATACTCCTCGATGAGTTCCTGCATGGTGATGTCGGATTCACACATAAAGAAACCCCCCTCTCGATTAGAGGGGGATTGCACGACAAAATTCGCGTTTCAGACAATCCGATATTCTGTGCTACCGTCTCCGACCATTTGCCGCTCAAAAAAATGTGGCTCCCGGGGAGCCGCATTTCGGTTTGTACCTTGCTCCACAGACCTCCACGTAAATTCGGGACATGATGTCCCGAATTTACGACGCCTTGTCATTAAAATTGTGGTACCCGGTACCACGATTTTCGTCTGCTCAGCCCAAAGCGAGCACTACCCAAATTGCCAGCGCTGTATCAGCCACCCACTCATCTCCGTGCCACCAACCTGTTCGCCTGATACGCCACCCAGTCCCCGCTCTCCACTCGTTCGTACCCATCCACTTTGCGCCTCGCCATGCAGTACACCCATCCACGCAGCCCGTTTGCGGTGTCTGAAACGATCGCCCGATCGTAAAAGCTTGGATAACTCTCCAGCCGATCGAGCCGCGCAAGACCCTCGTCTTTCACCCTGACCCACTCGCCCGCGACCACACCGTCCTCCTCCAGCGTCACCGCCGGGAACGCCCGAGGTCGTACATCGCGCCGCGGATTTGACCTTCACCCAAATCAGCTACCAGATACGGTTCCATCACCGCTCGATTGCGTTGGCCCTTCCTCAATGTGCCGTACACAAACACGGTATGCACGGTCATGCACAAGCCCCCTCTCGATCTTAAGTCTACCTTCAGTTCAAATATACACCTTTACCTGGCGCCAGAAAACACATCATCCAAAATCTATTGAAAAATCCGTGCACAAGTGATAGGCTGGTCTTGGGAGGGAAACCCTCTCCTTGCACCCCCTTTGTCGAAAGGGGGTGAGAGGGATGTGGCAACATGTTGCTGCAATGCTCGTGGCGATAGGCTGGAGCCTAGCCCAAATGGGCTATGCGCTTGCAGATATCCTGCGGGCATTAAACGGCAATCCCCGCCCAGGCGCCGACCGAAAGGCGGGGAAGCCACACCCTAAGCGCAGGAGGGGTTAACCCTCCTGCTATGTTCATGATTATCTTACCACATGGGGCAATATGCGTCTACCGTCATATGCCTTCGACATATGCGGGTGCCATGCACATCACGACGCTGCTTGTTCTTGACGCGCAAGTGCCTTTCGCGCTTTTTTCCTCAGCCGCTGCACCGCATTGTCCACCGTCTTATATCCGCATCCTAACATCCGCTGGATCTCCGCATACGAATGCCCCTCGATCCGCAACCGCCACACCTCGCGCTCGAGCTCCGTCAATCTCAGCCCCCAGTGCCGCTCGGCCCATGCCACGAGTTCTTCCGCGGACACGCCCTTAGGCGGTCCGAACACCACATCCTCTACGCTCGGTGCCGCGGGATCGACGAACACGTCCAGCACCGTGCGCTCTGCGTCCTCGATCCATGGGCACTCCGCGTCAAGCGACAGCGCTGTCAAGTGTGTTGTGTGCTTTTGCCTGCGCGCCATCCGCAGCACCGTTTGGATCTCGCGCACGACGCACATCTTCGCAAACGCCAGAAACGGCACTTTACCGCGAACGTCGTAGTCTCGTATGGCCTCCCAGAACCCGATCCACGCGTGCTGCATCAGATCCTCGCGGTCGGCTCCGGGTATCCAGTAGTTTCGTATCCAACTCCAGACCCTGACGCGGAATTCACGATAGAGTGCGGCGAAAGCGTCCTGGTCGCCGCGCTTTGCCGCAAATACCAGTGTCGTGTCCATAAAGCATCGCCCCCAACAGTGGGGGCGATGAAGGGCGGTTGGGCTTGTATCCTGAAATGTTTATGAAATATTATCCCAAAGTTAAATTAGGGGTATTGGATATTCTTACTTTTGTTCTTACAAACTTGTTGGCCTAAAGGTGTGAGTTTTATATCGCGAGCATGTTCTATGGGTGACGAACCAATTCGCGATAGTCTAGCGTTTACCAATCCATAGGGACATCCCGGTATAGGATTGATAAGACTGCGAACTATATCAGTTACTTGTTGAGGACTCCATTTCAGTTTTTCAGCTAACGCTTGTTCGTCGTGAGCTCCTTCACACACGGCCAATATCAACTGATATTGATCATCATTTAACATCCAGACCGACATCTATATCTATTCCTCCTTTTTAAGGAATTTCATGAAAATAAACTGTTAATCACAGTTTCCCATTCATCTTGATCTACCACCTGAAAACGAACGATCCTTTCCGGAAATTGCAACCCAATCTGATCCCAGGTGGTCCGTCGCGCCAACTCATTGCAAAGCTCGAAAACTCGACGCTTATAATCGGTATCTTGGCTGTCCTTCAGATGTAGCCCTTTGGTTTCTAGGACGTATACAGTATCAAAGTCCCCTTTTCTCTGGGCACTCTTTTTCGTCGCGATGAAATCAGCCCAGATCTTATTTTTGCGCCATCCCTGTACGTAGAAGTATGGCCTTCTCTGGAGGTTGCGGAACCAAAACAACAGCTTTTCCTGACGGTCAAGGCAAAGCGCCACGGGACGCTCCAGCCCCTCGTTGAACCACTCCTCGGGCACGGGATCATCGAAAAGACTAAGCTGCACGGGCACGCCGTCATTATGTCGAAGTGTCTGTGCGTCCGCCGGCACCACGATGCTGCGCGGAACCTGATAGGCCTTGCCCGCGATGAGCACGAGCCGGAGACGATCCTGTTTAACGAGCTCCCGGAAGATTTTCTCGCAGGCCTCATCGACCTCCTGACGAATGGATGCCTCGAGTGTTTCCGCGATGAGGGGCTGATTGGCGGCGATCACATCCTCTGAATAGTTCCTGCGAAGGATCCGCAGCGCTCGATCCACCAGGCGGCGCGCCACCCACGGGTTGGGCACCACATTCTCGAGACGGCGCGTGAGATAGGATCGGTTTAAGGATACCTTCGTCCTGTACTCGACATGCTCCTTCTCCACAACGCCGCTTGTGCCTTCCACATAGCCGAAAGCTGTCTCCCAATCCTGAGTATCCCTCGGAGAAAGAACAAGGTCTCGGATACGCTGGAGCCGGAGCTTGTCCCAGTCCACACGTGAGAGAAGATCCATCTCGTAATCGATCTCCCGCTCGCGCCCTCCATCCAGCATCATGAAGCGCGGCAGGTACACCTTCCCCTCAAAGGGCTTAAAGCGCTCGCGAACGCCCACTGTCCTTTGCTCGCTCTTTTGCGCTTCGTCCGATTCTACGCGCACATGTGAGATGAGATCATCGAGACCCTCGCCGGAAAGCCCCTTCCGCACGGCCTCGGACAACTCGGAGGCCCTGCGCTGATAACAAAACACGTAGCTTTCATCGAGGGCCTGTACGCCGGTCTTCTTCGCATACGGCTGTCTGAGCACCCGCCCAATAAGCTGTGTCAGAGCAGTCTTGGAGGTGGGATTCGTCAGGATAGTCAGCACATAGGCAAACGAACAATCCCACCCCTCCTGAAGGGCCTGTTTGGTGATGATGTAGCGAATCGGACAATTCGACGACAGAAGGTCGATGTTCTCGATGTCATTCTGCTGACTCGTTTTGATGGCGATCTGATCCTCCGGCACCTTGTGGCTCTCGATCAACTCTGCCTTTACATGATCCGCATGAATGTATCCCGCATCTGCCTGGTCCTTGCCCGTGCGCTCCACCTGGATGAGGCATATAGGCCGGATGTACTCACCGCCATTGGCCTGATAACGCACCGCCTCTTCCTCCAGCGCGTCGCGCCAGGCCACGCTCTCGGCAAGCACATCACGCCAATCTGTACGCTGGCTGTTGTATACATGCAGGTCGAGCTTAATCATTCCTTCCTGATCCAGTTCACGCCCGCTGATGCTCACCAGTACGTTGCTGCCGCCAGGCGGCGTGGCCGAGAGTTCCACCACGATGGATGGATTAAACCCCGCAATCGTCCCCTGCGCACCAGGACTGTACGCCTTCTGCCCCTCATCGAGAATGACGATGGGCGATACCAACCGAAGCACATTCCCCAGGGACGTTTTAATCTGAAGCCCGAAGAACCCATCCCTGTCACCGAAGTAATCCAGATTCGGCACGTGCTCAAGTAGCATCTGATGCGCAGGGAAGTTTCCCTCCGGTGGGAAGAAGGCATCAAATCCACCGGCGTCCTGAAAGATCTTGAGCGTCTCCTTGTCCTTCCGGTTGGCCGCTGGCAACATGAGCATCAGAATGACAAGATGCTCCCTAATATCTTGCGGCGTGAACCGCTCAAACCTCTCCACAACTTTCACCCTGCCGCCGGTGGCAATGTCGAGAAACTGGCGGTAGGGATGATTCCGATCCCGCAACGACCGGAGCGTCTGCTCATAAATCTGGGTCGTGGGCACGATCCAGAGTACAAGTCCTGTTTGCCGGCGCCGATAAAGGCTCAGGATGCGATCGATGGTCATGACGGCGAGATACGTCTTCCCGCCGCCAGTCGGCACTTTGATACAGAAATTAGGTAAGGGTGTGCCGATACCTGTTCTTTTTGCATGATATGGTGCCGGCGATACCGCTTCCCATGCCGCTTTGGCGAAGTCCATTTGAGCGCGCGCCGCAGGCGAAGCCTCCTCATAGACCTGACGAGCCTCGGCCAACTTCTCCAGATACCGCTCCACCGTCTGGATGACTCGGCGTTGATACTCTTTGGGCTGCACACCCCTCACCCCCTGCGGCGATAGATCTCATATGGAAGCTGCGCAAACTCAATTCGGTACTCGTGCAGATAATCCTCCGACAGATAGCAGGCCGGCGCAAAAACCAAACGCTTACGTCCCGGTCCCGTCGGCCCAAGTGATTCCGCCAGGTCAATGGTAAGAGCCAGTGCCCGCAGCCTCTCCTCATCCGGCTCATATACAAGGTAGATGTCGTATTTAGACGTGGAACCAATATACCAGCGCAAGCGGTCCACTTGATCGCGATCAAACTGCTCTCCTGTGGCCGTATAAAAAACATATCGAGCAAGCTCTTCGTACGGCGGAAGATGTTCAGCGTCGAGCAATCCTTCGGGATCGATGGCTTGTCCTAATTCAAAGTAGGAAAACGTCCCACCAAGGCCCTCGCGGAGAGCCTTGTCCTTCGCATTTGGCACGCCCCGAATCACACGACGGACTCGTTCGGCAGTGATCCGGTCGGCATAATCCTCCATTTCAACGAGAATAAATTTGCGGTTACCACCGTCTTCCTTGTTCATAGACAAAACAGCATGGGCTGTAGTCCCGGATCCAGCAAAAGAATCTAGGATAATAGAGGATTTATCAGATGCTAGCCTGAGAATGTGTTTGACTAACTCTACTGGCTTCGGGTTATTAAATATACCAGTTTCTCCGAATATATCTTGGAGTGTCTGAGACCCCCGTGTGGTTGTACCATACACGGTCCACTCAGATGCCGACTCTTGATCGACACCCCGGTCCAAGAAAGACTCTAATGCGCCGTCTCCCCACCATGTTGTCTCGACTTCGCCGTACTGCCATTTTTCTTCCCAGAAAACTTTAAGCATAGGGCGACCACGACCATTTTTCCCGAACATAATGCGTCCATCGCTTAATAAGCGTTCGAATTCCTCCTTTGATGTTCTCCAACATCTCCCTTTTGGCGGTAGATGAACTTGACCAGTGTTTGGATTAACGATCTCATAGGTGAGATTTGCCCGGACATTGGGAGCATCAAAAGGGTCGAGCTTCCACAGCCCGCGTGGATCATTGTCCGGATTATCAAATTTCGAACGGTCTAAGGGAAGTGGTTTCATCGCGAAGCCCGTCTCAGAATACCAAACATCCGCATTATCTTCCTTCAGTCTCCGATTGCGTTGCCTGCGCATCTTTGCATATACCACAATGTGATTGTGTGCATCACTAATATCCGTGTCGTTTTGAACTGATTTTCTAGCCTGCCACACAATGTTTGCTACAAAATTTGAATCACCAAAAACTTCGTCTAGTAGCATACGAAGGTGATGATGTTCATTATCGTCACAACTCACAAAAATCGCGCCATCATCACTTAACAACTCTCGCAATAGCTTCAGCCTCGGCATCATCATACAAAGCCACTTATCATGCCGAGTAAGATCCTCTTTGTCGACGACCTTCCCCAGCCACTCCCGCATCATTGGGGAATTGACATTGTCGTTGTACACCCAGTTCTCAGAGCCAGTGTTGTATGGCGGATCGATGAAAATCACTTTGACCTTGCCGGCATACATGGGAAGGAGTGCCTTGAGCGCGGTCAGATTATCTCCATGGATGATGAGGTTATCATCCAGACGAACGCGGTCGGTCAGGCTTTTTTCTGGAACAGGAATTAACTCATGATATTTAACTGAGCCTTTTGCAGAATCGCGAGACCTTGTGCGGCAAGAGTTTTTCGAGCACAAAGGAGGACTTCACCCCAACTTGAGATAAAGAAAATGGTATCCAGCAAACCGCTTTCAAGGGGGCGAAGTCCAACGTGTATGTTCAACAAACATGGCCCTTTCCCTTTGACGGTTGTGTTGCAGGGCCGAAAGAGGGGCTGACGCTTGACGGCATGCATGTGCGGGGTATCGAGAAGGTCGCAGCGCATGCGTTTATCAACGCCGTTGTATTCTTGGCATCGGCTCTGGTAATGCACCGGGCGAATCGCATCAACCAGGTCGCTTAACGTTTGAACAAACTCCAGGGAAGGGTCTTGATTCTATCCACACAACAGAAAAGGGTTTTCATGGCATGCGTCTTTCACGAGAAGTGTGCGTCGTTTTCGCACGCGATGGAATCAGTCTTTCTGCAAAAGGCTCAACTGTTAAATGATAGTTTTCTACGAAAGAACGACCTTTAAATTGTATCGTAGGCACAAGAATCCTCCTTATCGCGCCCTTTCACAAACTCGATCTTTTTATTTACGTCAAGCACAGTACGATATCCTTCATCTTGATATCCGCCCTGCCATCTCCTCATCGGCCACGCCGTAGTACATGTGCACTACGCCGCCTTCTACCCATGCGCCACACGAGAACACCACGCCACCGAAGAAGCCGTTGAGTTCGTAGGTTGCCTCGGGCTTCAGTATCGGCTCCGTGGATCGCGCAATGACCTTCGACGGATCCTCCAGATCGAGCAAACACGCGCCCATCGCATATTCGTTCTTCTCATTCGCGCCGTGGTACAGCACCAACCAACCTCGCTCCGTCCGAATCGGCACCGCGCCGCCGCCGACGCGCGCGCCGTCCCACATTCCAGGTCGCCTGCCCATCAGCCGTTGATGATGGCCCCAGGTCTCCAAGTCCAGCGACGACGCGAGCCAAATGTCCAGATCGCCCATGCTCTTCGGCGCAGGACGATGCAAGAGCCAGTACCGCCCATTGATGCACTCCGGGAACAGCACCACGTCCTTGTTCTCCGGCGGCAGGATGAGCCCAAGCCTTTGAATTTTGCGAAAATCCCGCGTTGCCACGAGTCCCACCACGATGCCGTGTTCCGAGACCGATGTGTAGGTGATGTAGAAGACTCCGTCGATCTCCGCCACCTGCGGGTCTTCCACGCCGAATGCCTCATACGAGGTCTCGGGTGCGGAGAAACGGCCTCTCCTCCACGGTGAAATGACGGCCGTCCTTGTTTCGCGCCAGTCGAAGGTGCGACATCGACGTGAGCCAGATGGGTTCGAGTGTGTCCTTGCGCCGCACGGCGCGAGGATCCGACAAGTCGAAGCGGGGGATCCTTGCGACTGATACGATGGACTTCGACAGACTTTCGTTCGTTGTCGTAGATGGGGACACCCACGGCGTCGTCGTCGGCCACCGCCTGCTCCGCGACGCGCAGCACAAGGATCGTCTCTCCCTGGTACCGCGCCACGCCCGCGTTGAACGCGCCGATGACCTTCATGTCGGAGTGCGGCTGTCAAACGTCCGATCGCGCGGAATGCACTGATTCAAGGCAGGCATCCTCCCTTTCCGTTCACTTAGTTTTAATCTGATTTATTCAAAACAAACGACACGACCTTGTTTTGACACGAATATGGCCTGGTTATACCTGCTGCAGTCGTGTCGATCGAATGGCCCGCTTTTCACTGCCTTGAAAATGAAGAGGTACACTTATTCATCCTTGACAACAATGACCATCACCCCAAGTTCCCTCAAGGCGACGTACATGGTGGGATCAAGCATCTCGATCTTGCTTGTCGTAGTCATGTGTCGTAGTCATGAGATCCCAGATCTTGATAGTCACGTCATGTCTTTGAACAGGTGATATACGATGACCCGACAGCGTATGTGCCAGCGTAACCGCAGCTCGCTTCGCTCCATGGAGCGGAGTAGCCCGATCATCACGAGCAGATAAGCGAGTGTTCTTGCTCCGAAGCGTGCTTATTCGATCAGCGTTTTCTGGAACCATCCGTCGCCCTTGCGGGTCTCGCCCCATCGTTTTCCATCCCCCAATTGGGCGTTTGCCCTTTCCTTGGGCAGGCATTCGACCATAAAGTGCAGTATCGCCTGGAGAAAGGAGATTGCAGATGAGCAGAAAGAAGAAGAGCCATTATGTAATCCTCAAATTAGGCGATGGAGTGGATGCACGAAGACTGGTCAAAGACAATTCATTCGCCAACTGGACGCTCGAAATCCAACGCCCCAGCAAATACAGTCCATGCGTTCGTTATCACGTCCAGCGTGTCTACCCTCTCTAATAGTCCTTCAGGATCGCGCTTCTCTGTGGACACGACGGATTGCGATGGCGATGTTTTCCGGATGATTCTATGTCATCAATGCACAACAAAGGAATGTTCACCAATCAATTCGTTTCAACATGACGAAAGGAGCTCATGAGCATGGAACCGCGAATGAATCACCTCACAGTTCTTGAACTGCGGGAAGACACAGACCACCATCCGCAGTCATATCATATCCCGTTCATGACGGATATTTTTCCACCCTACAGGCCCGTTCGCAGGAATATCTACGGGTGGTGCTATATTCCATACTCCATCCATCAGGAGACCATCGACTCGAAAGATGACAGCGATTGAGACATGACGTAATGGAACGGACGAAGACTCAAGATGTTCGTGCTCTTGGGTCTTTGCATGCCCCTTCCCTGCCCACGACCCGATGGAAGGGGCATGCTGCATACTAGAGACCGTCATCCATAGTGCGCTCATTGAGGAGAGGCGATGTGTCTCGAGTCTGGATGCAAAGATGCGAACGCCTACCCGATGGAGTCGACAACCTACCGCTCCCACAAACGGTCGTTTGAGCCTTCTCCATCAGCATCGTTGTCGTACTCCACGTGATCCCCGGGAACAAAGGCCTGTTGACAGAGCGACCCGAGCCGAGTATCGTCCCCCAATCCCCAATACACTTTCTGACATCTTGGCAAGGCGCAGACTCGTCCTCGCCGCCACATACACTCACGACACGGTTCCGGAAGGAAACGTTTCACACTGTCTATGTCGTCCATCCGAATGCTCATGAAGACACTCGTTCGCACCCAATCATCTCCCGCATGAGATTGCAACAACCATGATCTTGAGTCATATGTGTAATATTTATCCATTTCAATTTCCTTGGAACGTGCTCCAACGCTGGTCATTGCCCTTTGTACGGTCGCCGTGGACAAAACATCTCCCCCGTCGTACGATGCAACATCTAAGACGAAGGGAGGGATATCTCGTGGATGCACTGGGTCCCTACACCCGTTGGGCGGTGGTGTTTCTGATCATCTTCGTGCTGTTCTTCCTGCTCGTGCCGACCTACGTGAGGACGTGCACGACCACCCCCGTGTATTGAGGCGAAAGGTCCTCCTCACTGATGTCGGAAGGGAGGGGCCGCGATGAAGCAAACAAAACCCATCGTGATTGTCCTCCATCCAGGGCAGAAGATTTTGGTGATTGCACGCAAGCGGCACCACCATCACAAATAACCCATATCTTACGGCCCGCCTTTGCGGGCCCTTTTTTGTTAAGTTCAAACAACACAAGAAGGGCTATCCCCCATTCCGCGCAAGGAGGATAGCCCTACACGATTTTAGCGCTTCGATGCGCCCAGATTCATTTGACTTCCCTTGTAAGGAACTCGGACTTCTATCCCCAATTCCCGGTCTCAACGACTCAGTACTGATACGAAGGGACCAACAGGAAGAACAACACGAAGATGATCAGGAAGACCACCGCCCAGCGCGTATACCCGCCGAAGCAGCCTCCGTCGTACATGCGCATTCACCTCCTCGTGGTGGAAGCTGATTTCACCGTACGAACTTCATCCTCCGTCTGTCGCGGTATCTGTCCCGCAAATCGTGCCTGACTCTCGATTCGTCGATGCGATGCATGAACTCCGGTTTCTCCAAACACTACATTTTGTTCCATTTGGATGGACGTCTATGTACAAATCCGTGTGGCTACTCTGCACTTTTGATTTGCGCAACACATCATGGAGCACGTTACACTGTTACGACCAAGATTTGAGCCCAGACTCACATGCTGCGCCGGGGCCGAGCCCCAGCGTTTTTTCCACCGCCGCGGATACGGTCCTAGCAAAACCCGGACAGCAGGTGCAGTCAATCTGGACAGAATGGTCCGGCAGTGAAAGATTTGTCTGGAGGGGCACTAGCTTATGTCGTGCATACGAATAAATGTTTCAACTACTCGAGGATCAAATCGTTTTCCGCTTTCATGAATGATCTCATTCCATACGATATCATGCCTCTTGTCTTCCAATATGATACCGGTGCAATAAGCATCTACGACAGCCAAGATGCGAGCCAGATGATGGATATCATATGCCACTTTCCGGTGCGGGTATCCAGAACCATCAAACCGCTCATGGTGATCTTCGATGACCCGAATAACGTCATCCGACAAACCCAGAGTTTGACTCATCTGCACGCTCAAAGTGGGATGTAGTTTATATTTTTCGAATGCTTGTTCGGAACGTCCAGGCTCCATGACTACTTCAGTTTCCAATGCAGTCAATCCGTAATCAGCAAACCTAGATGCTAACACCAAGTCGTTCCGTTCACGATCGGATAATTCCAATTCATTTGCCATGAGTCGCACATAATGCGCGCGCAAGTCCAACAGCCTTGCAAATTTCTTATGAATGAGTTCCTGCGAATGCAACGCGTCCAGACACAGAAGGAAACGATGCACTTCTTGTAACGAAATTCCGTTAAGCCCGCTCGAATCCGACCATGATGGCGGATTTTCGTGCCACAGGTTCATTTCAGCTTCGATATCCTGCCATTGTCGCCACATGCCGAGTTGTCCGAACATCACTTGCGCCTTTTCATTCAAGCGCACGGCCAATTCCACTTCTCCACAACGAATCGTAATGTTGGCGAGCAGATGGCATAGGCGGGCAATCTCTTCTTTCTCGTAATTGATGATAGATGACCACACCAGATCCAAGGCACGTTTGGTATATTCAATGCTTTCAGTTATTTTCCCCATCATTAGATACAACCTACCGATATCAGATAACACCGGAAGGTCTTTTCTACCACTTAACTCCAGAGATTTCTTAAGATGGAGCTCTGCCTTTCCATATTGACCTAACTCCAGATAAGCGATTCCCAAGTTGTTATGCAGGCCAACGTCATTTCCGTGAACACCTGACTCACCAAACAATCTAAAGCTCTCGAGTATACTAGTAATTGCATCCGCATAAAAACCATTAAGACCTTGAATTGTTGACAAGTTAGCGAACAAAAGACCCTTCGTGATGGATCTAACTTCATCTGTACACTCCTGTTTCAACCGATTTAAAATACGGTAACAAGTATCGTACTCTGACAAATGACGGTAGGCAATAGCTAGATTCACATTGTACAACACCCATGAATCACGCGTTGTGGCATGTTCAACGGCAGATGCAAAACAATCGGCAGCCTGTCTGTAATTACCCATATAATAATTTAAAAGACCTAATTCATTATATATCACCCCCTCCTTACATTCCCATTTCCTATCAGATTGATTTAGCAGGTTCTCTAAAACGAAGCGTGCTGCTTCTAATAAACCCTTTGCCCTGAACTCTCTGGCTGACCGCAAATTCATATTTGTCTTCACGAGATTTTCTCACCCAGTATACATCGGAATTCGAATAATAAATGTACTACCTTGACCAATAATCGAGTGAATTTCCAACCGTCCACCGAGAAATTCCGCCCGCTCTTTCATACCAATGAGCCCGTAATGACCGGGGGGCACATAATTAGTATCAAACCCCACGCCGTCATCCTTGACTGTGATGATAAGGTCTGATTCATCACGTAAAAACTCGACTACGGTAGTGGTCGCTCTGGCATGCTTCTTGATGTTGTTTAGAATTTCCTGGATCAATCGATACAGAGCTACTTGTTTGGCGGGTGTAATCTCTGCAGAAGTCACCCCGTCTTGTACGACGAACGAAGTAGAAATACCCCAGTTTTTTTCAAACTGAGAACATAGAGCTTTCGTAGCTTCAATCAGGCCCACTTCATCCACAGCGAGAGGCCGTAAGTCATATATAAGCGCACGAATTTCTTTCACAGCTTCCGTCACCCGTCGGTGCAACTGATCCACTTGATCTTTCGCTATCTGCGGATTACTATCCAACATGTGCTTCAAAACTTCCAATTTCATACTGATATTCGTCAGCGCCTGAACAGGTCCATCATGTAGATCTCTCGCAATTCTCCTGCGTTCCTCCTCCAACATACGGATCCCTTGATCCCTTAAGTCATAAACATGCAACATCGCTTTATCCAATTTATCCTTACCTCCTTATTCACGCCATTACCAACCTCAAACGAACAATCTGTTTAGCGTAATCGCCTGACTTAATCGCCTGACTAAAATACGAGAGAGGGGACAGCCCCTCTCTCACCTGATAGTATTATGAAGAACGAAGGCCGCAACTCCTTTTAAATTTAATCACCAGGAAAATCTCTCCATCCATCATGCGTAAACTTGTTTGTCGAACCCGTAGACGCGCGATGCACTAAAGCTTGCGCATTGCCTGGATTGGAAAAAACAGAGACAGGTTGACCTGTGTTACCATTCGAATGGATGACGTTCGCGAACACCGGCAATGCTGTGGAGCCAAAGATTGCTGCGGCAGCTACTGCAGAAATAAAGAGCTTCTTCACGCACATTCACTCCCTTTTCACGGTGGGTTCCGGCAGCCCGGCTGCCATAGACTTTCGTCCGTAGACCCGTGGCTTTGCGCCCCCGCCTTTCGGACGGGTTTGCCCTTGCCAACACTAGCACTAACGGCCCTCATTCTTCCATATTCATTATAACATAAATCCAGCCAGCGACAAGTACGTGCTTGATGTTGCTTACCTACGTCGAGGTAAGACCCGTTTGCAATCTCGAAATGGCTCACTCAACTGGTGAGGATCTTTATTTGTGGACAACTCTGTATGTGAGACGATGACAAACCAGGCCATGGGACAATAACAGGTCACTCCGCATAGAGCGCCACCGTTATGTGCAAATTCCGTCGACGGGCTTATAGTCCGCGCTCCATGATCATTCGGTTAGAAGGTATCGGCGCCGCCGTCGGACCTTTTTAGCAGCGATGCACTTTCCGGTGTGCATGTTCTGAATATACAAGATGATCTTTTCAAAGATTTACATGATTCACGGTATGTTCACCTATCTAAATCGAGAAGACGCAACAAATCATCCGCTGACGCATCCTTCGGTGGTCTGCGATTTCGATTCGAATAGACATCTACCACCTTTCGAACATCATCGAGCCCAATGGGTTTGGGGAGGAAATAGGAGGCACCGGCTTCAAAGGCCCGGCTTTGAACGACGTCTGAAGCCTCCACCGAACACAAGACCACGAACTTGTCTGGATATTTATTCAGGATCTCGCGGCATAAATTCAAACCGTCTTCTTGCCCCAATTGAATATCTATAGAAATGAAGTCTACCTCGCGCGAAGACAGTATATTCCACGCTTCCTCCGCATTATGCGCACGCCCCACAATTTCTACACCGTGATGCAAACTGTATACAATAGCTAATGATTCCAGAGTCTCATCGAAATCATCGATCAAGAGCACTTTGATCATGATCCCATTCCCCTCGTAAACGAAAATCGCGAACCGTACCGTACAGCCGTACCCGCTTGTCGCCAACCTGCAACAGGTTATTGCGGTGCACCAATCTCGCCCGGATAAAGCCGCTTGAATTGAGAACCCGAACGCTCCCCTCTGTCCCTGAATTTGTACCCAATTCTCTCATATATGCTGATTTTTCACACACAGCAAATCCACCTATCATCGTTCCCAGGATGGAGATTGTATTCCCGCTTTCGAGCACGCTTGAAACACTTCGTCTTCGAACCACGATGTTCCCTGAACTGTTCAGCGTACTGGAAAAAACTGCACCCACCTTGATGACCGATTTATATGACCGCCTCGAACGGACATCTTCGCAATAATCTTTGAATCTGGCCAGCGCCGTATCGATATCTTCTTGAGTGACGTATTGACGCTGTTAACTTAACCATTTGGATTCAATCAACTCCTTCATCAAGCGATAGTGATTATCTATCAATGCCACTTCCGCGTATTCTTTTACAAATACAGTGAGCAAACGAATCAGTTCAACATGCCGTTTGGAAAAAAGAATCGACGGGATTTTTGGTATTATCTCAGCTGCATCAGCACGCTTGAGTGCGTGCTGAATCAATGTCAAGTACTCACTTCGAAATCGGTCAAGCTCACCCAGTGTGCGTTCAATGATTGACAGAAGGTTTCTGTAAAGCAGCACTTGATATCCAGCAAACACCTTTGATTTGTTCACTTCCCCAAGCACGATCACCCCTCGATCCCCCATGATGGTAGACTGCCTCACCGACCCGTAGATCGTGACCAAACCCGTCGCTTTGATAGAAGCACCTTTCTCCACAGAACCTTGGACAACCACATTCCCGTCAAAAACGATTTCATCCTCCGAGTCAGTGATGTCCTGTTCTACAACGAGTTCACGGACTACATCAATCCTGTCCTTTGTTAAAAAGACCCGTCCATCCCGCGCCGCCACCAGATGATTGTTTACGTGGATGACACCTGCACCAAGCGACAACGTGAACTCTTGCGGATCGACAGGAATTTCTTTCCCATAGACATTTCTGCCTGGAATGTCGCCGATCCCGCGCTCTACCATGCCCAAGATGGTGCCAATGGAAACTCGGCCACACCGCTTGGTTTGTAAAATCGGATCCGTCTCCACTGGAATCCGCACAAATTTGCATGTGAAACCACCACTTCCGCGGGGTTTTATTCCTCTCAACACAACTTCTTCTGTTGATTCATATTTGCAAATCCGTTGAATAGCTTCATGATCAACCGTTCCTTCATAACCATGGTCAGAAAGGAGTTTTAAAATGGTGATTGGCGAAGTCTCCTCTGGCGAATAGAACTCTTTCTCCACACTCAGTACAAGTGTTTCCGAAGGCGCACAGTCTCGCAAACGCAGCTTAAATCCCGGAACAATCGTCGCTTTCACGGAAACGCTAAGTTCGTCCTCCGAGACGATGCATTCATATGTCACATACGGCTCTTTCCCTATAAGTTCAACTTGAATATCATGAGACTCGCTCACAACAACTTGACCCGTCACCGGTTCGCCATTCACGGTCACCTTAATATAGGGATCATCTGGAACAACGATTGTCGGATAGGAACCATAGTGTTTGGGATCACATACTTCAATCCGACCGTCCTTCACACAAACCGTTCCATTAACAGGAGAATAGTTATGTTCTTGTTTAGAATCTAATTCTATATTTCTCCCCTTGAACGGAGATGTAATATTGATTACATCATTCCAATCCTTGAAAACAATTTTCTTCAGAAACTCCCTAAAACTCATACCCTCATCGCCCCGCCTCGATGACAGGATATTGTTGGGAGGAGCGTCTGAACCGAGTGAAATCCACAAGGGTTGCGTTCAGACACGTCCGCACGACTCATTCCAAGTCAAACTATCATAGCCTGTCACAATCCTGCGACAATACGCAACGTAAAACCCAAAATCCTAGTATTCCGATTTGCATTTCAGAAACGAATCGATACTCTGCTTCAATCTGCGACCAAACTCGTCATACACAAGCTGCGAACCCGCCATCACATGCGATCCGACAATGGCGCCTCGAACCCAAACTCCTCGTTCCCCGCGGACGGTTGCGTGAAACACATTCCCCGAGATCCGCACGTTCCCGGTCGCTTGCACCACACACCCGTCCAACACGGAACCGAACACGAGAACGTCTCCATCGAAATCGATGATCCCGTCCTTACTCGAGAGATCTCGGTCAATGACCAGTTCGGGAACGACATCGATGCGTTCTTTCGAGAAGACCACTCGGCCGCTCCGCGCGGCAATGACGTGATCGTGCACGCGAATCACACCTGGTCCGAGCTCGGGAGGCTTCGGATGCTTCGGCGGCACTACTTCGTGCCCAAAGACATCACGACCAGGGACCGCCGGAATACCCGGTTCCCAAATGGCAATCGGCGTGCCGGCTGAAACCGACGCAACCTCCATACGCCTTCGCAGCGGGTCATAGACCTTGGGAAGCTTGAGTCGGCGATAACGCGCTGGACGACCAAGCTGAGAGGGCGTCCCCCGAAGGACCACGCATTCCATTTCTTCTGTCACTGGTCCAGCGCCTCCAAGGTCTCCTAATCGGTGTGCCCACATACCCCATGGATTGGAGATGTTCTAGGATCTTGTCCATCCCCAAAGGCTCGGGTCGTACCGTTTGAATCTCAAGTTCCAGCACGGCTCGACGGACGTCTTCCATCTCTCGAAGGCGATACGTTTCGCCGTATGTGACATGGATCGAACCGATCACTTCCATATTGTGACGAATCACTTTCGTCGCAAACCAGATCGTTGGCGCTTTGGAAGCCAACTCAACTTCGATGCGTTGCCCTTCCTGAACGACGACTTCGCTAATCCGCTTCTCACCGTCAATCCGTACTGTCAAGCGAGCATCATCAGGATTGACAAGCGTCGGCCAAGCGCCCTGGTCGTCAGGGTTTCGAATCCATATGTGGTTGTCCCGAATCGTCACGGTCCCATGCCTCGGGAGGGCGAGACCGCCTACGCGTCATGCAGAGTTTCCTCCATCGGCATAAGCAGAAGCGACCGTTGTGTACGAGAGGGCCACAGTCGATGCCATACAGCTATCCACCATCGCCACATCCGACCGCCACCTCCGCCTCGTGTTCTCCGTGAACAACGGGACTAGGCATCCGCAGTTTCGGCCCCCCATCGGTGGTATAACGTGACCAATCGGTCGATTTCCCGGCTCTTCGAAATCACCATCGGATCGGACCATGAACGTTCTTCTGCAAGTTTTACGAATTCACGTCGCCTGCGTTCGATTTCTTGGATGACACCTTGTATCTGGTCGACCGACAGCGGCGGAGACCAGTAGTAGCCTTGGCTCATGGGGACACCGAGGCCACGAACCGTCCGCAAGTCCTCAGACGTTTCGACACCCTCTGCAATGATCCGATCGCCAGATCCCATCATCTGAACGAGCTGGGACAAGCTCCTTTGCTTCGCTGGCGTTCTCGAAATCCCTTCAATCCATGTTCGGTCGACTTTGACCCAATCCGGCTCCAACGTCAAGACCGCGGTCAAGGTACTTGAACCGGTCCCGACGTCATCCAGCGCAATCTGAACACCGAGGGAGCGGATGAACTGAATCATTGGGAACAAGCGCGTCACGTCATAGGAAACGTACTCGACGATCTCGAGCACCAACTGTTCGGGTCGGCACAGGCCGGCCTGAAACACCCTCTCTAACTGCTCGACAAACACAGTTTCCATCAAACTGCTCGGGGTTACATTCACAAACAAGAGGGTCGAAGGGGCTTTCATCCATGCAAACTGCATGGATTGGACGCTGAGACTCACCACGAGTTGGTCCACTTCCAAAGCGCGATTGCACGCAACCGCTGCGCGAAACCACACATCGGGTGAAATCCCATGTCCACGAAATCGAGGGCGACTCAATGCCTCGTGGGCGCAGACCTCCCCACGAGCATGATCCACAATCGGTTGATAGACAAACTCGAGAACGTTTGTACGTAGCACTTCCTCGATCGATTCGACAAGAGATAGTTCATCATTTGGGTTTAGAGGATATTTATACCCCCCCCCCCCCCCCCCCCCGAGAAGGGGTTATTTTCTAAGGGCTTCTTTCCCATTTCACAACCCTCCAAAACAATTTGGGCAGCTCGCCTACGCAAGCTGCCACCCTATCTATCTTCTTAAGCGGCAGCCCGGCGATCCTAGGTCAAGTCCCCGTAGACCCGTAGCTTTGCGTCCCAACGTTTCCGTTGGTTTGCCCTGATGCGCTCTCATCGTATCCAGTTTTTCACCGATGGGTCCGGGCCAAGGTCCGACGCCGCTACATTCGACGTACGTCGGCAGAATTCGACATCTTCTTGTCGCGAACGCCCGCGCTGCGTTTCATTGCATTCATTCTTCATTTGGACTCAAATTCCTCTTTTGATTTTTCAAAAATAGTTCGCGAGATCCCGACCAAGCTCGTCTCAAACCCTTTATCAGATACTTGTGATCGTTTAGGATCTACGTTACAACAAAGATGACCGATTCGAATGTACGGAGTAGGGTTTACAACGGAAGAAGGTGTGGGGATGCGTTTGGTTTTTTCGAACATCCGGTTCAAATCACTTCGGGCAACTCAACCTAAAACAAACCCCGCGTTCATGCGTGAGCCGGCTTCAGGAGAACTTTCTGCCCTTCATCAAGCTGCCTCATCCCCAGCACTTAGAACCGACCCCCTCCAAGCCATCGACCGGCAGAGAAACGCGTACAGCCCGCTTGAGAGAGCCCTCCTGGATTTCCTCCATGAAGCGGAACGCGCAAAAGAGCAAGGGCGATGGCACGACGCACTTCATTTTTTGGATTCGGCGGACGCACTGTGTACCACCTATTGCCTAGATGCTTGGAAATCCCACATTGCAATGCATCGCGGGATCGCCATGACACGCCTTGAACAATGGTCTTCCGCCATCGAGGTGCTCCTCCCCCTCGTCGTGCATCCTCCTTTTCGTGACGACCCGTCGGCATCTTACGAAATTCTGCATTGTCTCGCCATCTGCACGCATCAGATGGGCCAATTGAAATTAACAGAAACGTTTCTTCGGTTCATCCTGCACATGCTGGACCGTTCGGATGTCCGTTGGGTACATACGCATCTGAATTTGGCAGGCACGTATGAACTCATGGGAGAACACGAAAAAGCGTTCCAACATTACGTTCATGCTGCGGAATCCGCGCGACGTCTCGGAAATACGCATCTGGAAGCCTGGGCGCTCATTGGGCTATCCGCGACCCAATTGGAACAAGGAAGTACACAGGACGTTGAATGCATGCTGAACCATGCGGCAAAACTTGCGGAATCTCTCCATGATGCGATCCTCGACTACGCCATTCAACACAACCGGTTCATGTTGAAACGAGTGCGTCAAGACTTTGAGAATTTTTTACACATGTACTCCACACTTGTCGAAAGAGTGCCTAACGATGAATACAGAGCTAAACTATGGGAGGAGAAAATTTTATACGACATCATGATTCACGACTGGCCTCAGGCCGAGTCCGACCTTGGTGAAGCCTTACAACTCCCGCTCACGACGCCAATTCGTGCTCAACTTCTTCGGTTGGCTGGCAAATGTTATCTGCAACAGCAACAATGGGACCGGGCAGAGTTCTATCTTTGGCGTGCGGTCGAAGCATTACGCGCCTGCGGCAGTGTGGAAGTCTACGCTGTCATTCGTCAACTTCAGTGGCTCCGTGTGCGCCAACATGGTGAAGAAGGGAAAGGGAGGTGATGGACGATGAAAAAGATGCTGATTTGGGCCTCTGGGATCACAGCTAGTGTCCTGGGTAGCCTCGTATTCCTACCGAACGGTGCAGTGATACCGCCCATTATGTCTGTGATTCATTTGTGATCGTTGCCTTGTCTAGAACTTAAACGAAGCACGCTGGGATGAAGGCCATGGATTCCACGCATGTTCCAAGACAAGGATCCGAACAGGCCCGACCTCGTGCTTGATGCGATGGACAAGCATGACCACGACATCACCTCAGGGAAAGCACCGACCCGATGGAGATGATGCCCCGCAGCGGCTTGTCCCTTTCTCTACCTATGGCCGAGGGCTCTCTTCCCGCGCTGAATTCGCCACCATGCGGTCATATAGATGAGCACGGGACAGATGACGACGGTGAACAAGAAATACGCAGGGACAGCACGCAGAATGAACTCTGTCACATCGAACAAGTTGTGAAACATGAAATTCGCCACAGACCAAATCAATAAGGTGCATGGAATGACTGTCCATTTTGCCTCCTTGGAATGACACATGTCCTTGATGGCCTCGCAAGTGGCCAACTGAAAGGCCGACAATTTTAAAGCCTGCGTGATCACCACCCCCATGACATACAAGGTATCCAAACGCTCTACGAATTTTCCTTGCCGAATGGAGCGCACAACCTCGAGGACTGGATAAGTAAGGTAACGAACAGGTTCACCCAGGACTCCGACCGTCAGTGTCACGAGGAGAACCAAGACGGACGCACTGACGGTGCTCGCGATCACGATGTCGATCGGCAATGTGCGCGGTGTCCTCAAGGCAGGAATCCACTGCAAGGCCACTGAAAATTCCAAGCCATAGGCGAATGCGGGCACGACACTCGCCTGCCAGATCGGAAGCCATCCGGAACTCAAAACCGGACGGAAGGGTTGCCATTCAAACGATCGAACACTTAAACCGAACAGCAGAGGAACCACAATGACCGCGAGAGGAACGATGAACTCGTTGACCCGCCCGACGACCTCGATGCCCAAATAGGTGAGGTACGCAGACACGGCAAAAGCCACGGAACTGATAAAAAATTCAGGTGTATTCGGCAAAACCGAGATCATCACAAACGTGCTCAACTCACGCCCGATCGTCGCCAAGGTCACCACGCCATACATCACGTACCAAAGGGCGAATAGCTCTCCGCCGACGGGTCCTAACGCATGCATGGCAACCTGCGTCAACGTTTGGTCGGGAAACCATCGCACGTGTACGCCTGCGATCAGCGCACAAAGCCCTCCCCCGATACACAACCCAAATCCAGCCACCCAAGCATCTCGAACCGTAAATTGTGCAATGGTCCCGGGCATCGTCACAATCCCAGTGCCCAATATGGTCCAAACAAGCATTAAGATAACTTGGTAACGTGAAATTTGAACCATGACACTTAGGTCCCTTCATGCTGAATGGTGCCTATGTAAAGCCAAGAGGTGGGTTTCCCAAACGCCCACACAAACGCGCGTACGAGATCGAAGTTGGGCCACCAGTGGAAATCGCCCGCCATGGCCAAGAGAATCGCGATCGCGACAAACATGCCCCACGTCACGCGTTCACTCATTCGATGCGGTATCCAATGGCGAAAATCGATCACCGCGCCCACAATTGCCCAAAGGACGGCCCAGACACTGGTCATGCGTATTCGCCTCCATATCGTCATGAATGATTGGAATTTGAACCCAACGGCGTCTGTGATACGAGCTCGGTATGCAAAATTTGTGGCCTGATGTCGAACACCCACGTTGTCCGCTTCCATGCGTCTGTTGAATTTCGGTGATTCTGTATATCGTGTGAAGCCACTCCGTCGATGAGTGTCTGAACGCCGTACGCATCGATGTCGGAAGTCGTGGATATCTTCCATGCACGCAGCAGACGCTGTTCGACATCACGTTGTATGGCTTGTTCCAATAGGTCGAACTCCTGCGATGTGATGGTCGTTGGCACCGTCCATCGTTCGATTTCGCCCGTTCCTCGCCAGATCACCTGAATGACAGGTGTAGGCGTTGCGCGAATCAGCTTGAACCGGGTGGACGTTCGCAACCAGTGAACGGTCACGGTGGCTGGAGACTGACTCGCACCGGACGGCAATCTCACCAATTCCCTTACATCAAAAGTCCGTCCCAGCATCCAACTAGCATCTAGAATTTGTGCTTGAGATACTCGACGCATATCCCCTTGAGACGTGATTAGCACCATTCCCGATAACGTAGGATTGCCTTCGCGATCACGATTTACTTCTGCGATGGACGCTGCGGAGGAAGGCGATAACATGCGTTTCACAACATGCAACTCATCACTCGCAAGACATGTGTAGCGTCGAGAGGCTTCATCCACCAGGTCGCGTATCACTAACGCCGTCGGTTGATGGACCGTCCGTCGAGTTGTCAAGATATCTTCGGCGTTCCCTGGCGTGATCACCCACAGCTGACTACGGCGCAACTGCCGATTTCGCTCCAACGCATCCACCAGATTGTTGAGATCGGACGCGATGGCACCTTTTGAAAACACCACAACGGCTGTATGGGGCAAATACAACGAGTGCGCCAACTGGCTTTGAATCCGGGAAAACGCCATCTCGAACGTCTGCCCTTCAGCCGAGACGACACGATCCGGCCCTTGATTTTCGCTTCCACCGACGTCGGATTGCGCCGACTGTGAAGCTTCCGGATTGATAATATCGACGGAAACACGTATCCCATCGGTCACCTTGTCGATGCCGATCCCCGTCGAGATGTAGAGATGGTCCACATCGTTATAGTCACACGCAGTCACCATCCCAGCCACCAAGAGGAGCATCGTGCCAAGTGTCAAACCTTGACGCTCGTTGCGCCAACGGTCCAACATCCTCTTTGACCTCAATGCCGACGCCTCCTCGTTCTCGGGCGGGACAATCCCCATCGCTGTCTGCGCCGCGGTTCAAACTGCCGTGGTCGGGTACGCATCATCCACCAAGGCGCCCGAATCACGACGTCCTTCATATCCCCAAGGACGTTTGGCGCGACAGGAGACAGATACGGCACTCCGAAGGAACGTAACGATGCGAGTCGTCCGACCACTGCTAAGCCCAACATCAGAACCCCATACAAACCAAAAAAGCTCGCTGCGATGACGAACGGGAACTGAAGCAGTCTTGCCGCCTGCACCAGGCCGAGAGCAGGCAATGTGAAGGACGCAACACCGGTCGCTGACACAATGATCACCATGCCAGGAGATACAAGTCCCGCTCTCACAGCTGCATCTCCAATCACCAAGGTGCCCACAATACTGACCGATTGTCCCACTGCGCGTGGCAGCCGAGTACCTGCTTCACGCAAGGCTTCAAACGCGACCATCATTCCCAACGCTTCCAAGACAGTCGGAAACGGAATGCCTGAGTGCTGAGCCGCGACACTCATGAGTAGGGGGGTGGGAATCAAGTCCTGGTTGTATGTGAGAAGTGCCACATAGAGTGCGGGCAGCAACACCGAGGCCCAGAACATCAGATGTCGAAGAAGACGCAGAGGCAACGCCAGGGTGTAATGCATATAATAGTCTTCCGGAGAACTGAGATTCATGGCAAACGTCACGGGTACCAACATGCACATGGGGGAACCGTCGACAAGAAGCCCTACCCGCCCCTCCATCAGCGCTGCGATCACACGTTCAGGGCGCTCTGTCTCTTCTGACGTCGGAAAGAGCGAAAATCGCGGATCATTGACAAACTCACGAATCTGATTGATATCGGCAACATAATCCACCCTTACGCCTTCTAATCTCCTACGGAGCTCATGCACAAGGGCTTCTTTGGCAATCGCTTTGTGATACAAGATGACGACTGTGGTCTGCGACGCGATACCCAAGTCGTAGGTCTCCACCTTCAGTTCGGGCGTCTTCAACCGTTTCCGCAAAAGAGCGAGATTCAGATTCAAACTCTCAACAAAGGCTTCCTGCGGACCATTCAGCGTGGGCTCATTTTCCGGCCGATCGATCGACCGGGCCGGCCATTGTACGAGATGCCACGCCTGCGCACGATCCATGCCGTCCCAACATACGACGGCACAGCCATTGAGGAGCGCCTTTGTCGCTTCGGAAACGTTTCCGAGCATATGCGTAGCAACCCCAGGCACCACTGGCAACGAGGAAAACCGTCTTCTACGAGTGTGGGCGAGCTGTCGACTCATGGCCAAGATGGCTTCCTGCAGGCGAACATCATCCACCAGGCCATCCAGCCAACAAACCACCATCACCACTCGATGATCCGGCGTCACGGACTGTATGCGTAGGTCTGGACATGGACCCAGTTGTTCTGAAATCTGGCGAACTGCTTCAAGGGCTTTGATGGAGATCGTCTCGTTTCCTTTGGACATGGATGAGGAACTCCCTCTTAACTTGAGTCATCATGAAACGTATGTATGACTTGCTACGCATTTTTGACCATGAATTAACATGATATACCACATCCTAATTCAAAGGTTTTGTTCTTCTCATTTGTGGAAGGGAGGTATCGAGGTTAAGAAGTCGATACAAAGCGAGACGAAACCGTCAGTGGGTATGGAGCGAGGTGGCGATATTCGTACATGGGTTGGTGAGGACGAAGGAAGTGCCTGTAACTGATGTAAGGCTATTAGGCGACATGTGCTGTTCTCATACACCTATTCCGCCCGCTTTACCGACTTCGTGAAGAAAAACGTAAAGGTTGCGAGCAAAATCCCCATGAGATAAACAGCACCAAGAGATGGAACCACCTTCACCGCTCGGCTCAACGCGCCTTGCCCGTTTCTCGTCTCCGTCGATTGCGCCCCCCACACACCCCCATCAAAACGGACGAATGACCGTGGTGACGAAACTGCTAAAGTCCCGCGCAATTCCCGCGCGGTCGGTGTGTATCCTTCCACAGGTTCCGAGCCAAACAGCGGTCCACTTACAACAATCGTAAACCGCCCGATCGTGATGTACGTACCAATGACCTGTAGCTCATTTACATCAGTAAAAGCGCCGTCACAAAATCGATCGCGTCGAGCAGGCGCTTATCCACGTCATTCTTTCCGTCAGCTCCCGACCCCGTAAAGAAGCCAGACAGCGATAACGAGATATTCCCCGGCGAGATGAACACCCCGCCAACCGTGATCTGGTGCGTGAGAAGCAAAATCGCCGATCCAATTGATCGTCCGATGAATCGGCTTCGCCGCATCGAGCTTGGCTCCCTGCCTTCTCACCCCTCACCACCTCGGCATCTTGGCATCGCTATCCTACGTAAGACCATGTCATGCGAGTGGGCTCTTTTCAAAGATACCCCAATCCGTCAATGCATCCACAAGCCATTCAATGGTATATATCATGAAATTGTATACAAGAGTTTCAAGACCATCGATTGGATTCCTATTTCATTCAATGTATATGCACCCCGGCATGGGAGCGGGTTGATTTTCAATACGGTTCGACACAAGATATACGAGAGGTCTTGTTCCGAAGAGCCGGAACTTATGCGTACAAGTCCTCAAACGGCCGGACATCAGGTTCGATTTCTTCCCTAGAATAGACCCCCAACTCATGCACAAAGCAATCAGACGCGAAACGAAAACACCACAAGCAGGCCTGTACATCTGAGATGTTGCAGAGAAACACATCGCGAAGTAGCATGGAACTTTTGTCAGGAGAGGAGAGATACGCATGAGCCCATTGTCGATGGTAAAACGGTCTACACCCGATACCTCTATGGTGTACGAGCTGTGGATTTCGGAACTCTTGACATCGGCAAAGCGATATCGCGACGAATGGCACCGACATTCATCGGATGCGTTTCGAACCGGGACTGTTTATGCCTATTATGATGTACTCAGCAAACTCTATCACATCGCCGCTCGCTTAGGCGTTGACCCCGAGTCGTTAGGCCTACCCGATGAATTGGAGCGCGAAATTTTATAACGACTACACCATATCCGCATACTTACATCCGAGCGACGTAGCGTAGACGTCCCACGACCCCATCGCCAACGATATTCACAGAACCAGAGATCACCCGTTGATTACACCGTGTGCAGCAGGTTCGCGGAAGGATGGAAAAACTCATACAGAATGTCGAGATGTTACTTTACGACGGCCCATCACCATTCCTTCCGCATCTCAATCTCGTCATGCAACGAGATTCGATTCCGACTCGCATTTCGCATGGTCGATTGTTGCTTCCTCGTCTCGTCAATGGCGCCCGCGCGCATGGCGTAACCGGGATAGTCGCGCCGTTAATATCGAATCACTTTGAGATTGTCATTTCACGGGATGAGCCTGACGCGCGACAGGTCGGTCTCGTTCGCCGGATCTTCGTCCGCTCGCAGCAAGAAGGTTCCGACACCGATGCCTTCCACTGGGCTGTTGAGATTCACCGCCCTATGCGCGCGATGCCAGAGATAAGAGCCATGTTGATCCGCCTCGCTCCGAGGGCGAAAAACTGCACCGGAATGGCTTCGGTAAGGTTACGCGACGTCTGGCACTTCTCTCGCTCGTTCTCAATCGCGAACCCGCGCTCGCATTCACTAAAGAGGTGCGATGGAGGTCAATACACATGGTGCATGCATAGGGCGATCGACCATCTCCGCAATGCTGTGTCACGTTTTCGTAACGGAGATTTCAGGGGCCCCCATCACGTTACATTGCGCGAACCATATCCTCAGCCCACTCATTCAATTCCCATGCTCCCATGTCACCCTGATATCATACCCCGACGCTTACGGCCAGGCATTCCTTCGTTCCCAGTTACTTTCTCCTCTGCTCAACCTGGCTTCCGCCGTCAATTGGCTCGTTCACAGCTGACAATGAAGATCCCACGTGACCCCAAATTTGTCGGTCAATCTAGCATATTTCGCACCCCAGAACGTTTTCTGGAGCGGCATGTGGATTTCGGCTTCCCTTCCCAAACGCGTATAGACGGCATCCATATCAGCTTCTGACGAAAAATCCACCATCAAACTGACTAGACTACGCGCAGGGGGTACCGGGTCCCTTGGAAAAGCGTCTGAAATGAACAACCATTCGTCGCCAATTTTGAGGCGAGCATGCAAGACTTTGTTCTGATAATGTTCTGGACTCTCAGCACCTGGCATGTCTGCATACCGACGTAGCTCCATCAACTCACCACCAAACACCTCTACATAGAAGCGTAAGGCCTCTTCCGCGTTCCCCTGGAAGTACAAGTATGGAATGATTCGCACCCTTCACTGGCTCCTTCCTTACTGATGTGTTCACCTAAGCACGCCCCTGTTCCCCTGCAGACAGGATACCATACCTACCGACCACTCACCTCGATCTCGACACTAGTCGTGATACAACATGCAAAGTATCGAAGTCGGGGATATTTGGCGAACTTCACCCGCAAATTCAGCCATAGTCAAAGTGTGTGACATTTTTTCTGCCTGTGATCCATACCTATCCATACCTAGGGACTTCCTGGTTGGTGAATTATGCATCAGCACGACGAGTTGTGAGGCGGTTTATGAGTAAACCAACCGTCGCAGCCGCGAGGGGACTCATAATGAGTCCGAACGATTCCCGATGAAGCCAAGCGAAGATCACAGCTAGAACGCCTCCCAGTCCCGCCACGATTCCGTCGGTCACACGCGAAGAAACCAAAATCAGCAACGCAAGAAACAACAGGGGCAGCGCAAACTCCAAGATATTCGACAATGCACTAGGCACCGCTTCCCCCATCAAGATGCCAGAAATGGTCCCGACACCCCAGGACGTGTAGGCTGTTCCTGAAAGCATCCACTCATAGGGAGGGGATGGTTTCCATTCATTTGCCCGCGCCGCAGACACGGCGAAGACTTCGTCCGTCAAACCGAACGCGAAAATCCACTTGTCTCGCGTTCTCCAGTCCGTCAGTCGCGGCCCGAGCGTGATGCCGTAGACGGCGTGTCGGGCATTGAGAACCATCATCGTGGTCACCAAAATGGGCAGCGGTGCTCCTGCAGCAGCGAGAGATACCATCATGAATTGGGCTGCCCCAGCGAAGATCCACGCAGACATCATCAGGGCGATCCACGCAGGAATGTGATTGAGTGTCGCGAGCAGGCCGAATGTCGCGGCGACAGGGACGTAGGCGCTGGCAATAGGTAACGCGTCGCGTAGCGCCCGACTCAATTCAGTTCTGAGTTCAGCAGATGCACGACCCATCCGATCATCATCCCCAACTTAACATCCAGGGAATCCTAGATACGCCCGCAAAGAGTGCAAGCCCGACGGCCACCGTCAGAAGCAGGTTGCGCGATCGGCATGCGACGACCGCTGCGGCAGCAAACGCAGTGCCCTCGGCAATCCAATTCGAATGCTCAATGGACGAAGGCGTTGGCGCGATCTGCAGTGCGAAAAGCGATCCCAAAATTGCCGGAGTCAGCGCGGTGATCCAGTCCTGAGCCCAGGAGGGCCACCGGAGGTGCGAACCTGCGATGAGGGAAAGGGCTCGAATGAGGTACGTGCCAGCTCCCACAATAATCACAGCCCAAAGTAATGAATGCGTCGTCATAGCGTAGCACCTTCTCCCTCGTGACCTGCTCGGATAGAGGGATACACGAGCCAGAGAACGGCTCGAGCCTCTTCATCGAGCGAGCGGTACACATGTCGGACGTAGCCAGGGAACGTCGTGTAGCTGCCTGGATTGAGTGCAATCTCTTGACCTATCGGTCCTACTTCCATGCGACCTTGAACGACAAGAATGTGCTCCATAATGCCGAGCGGGTGCGCTTCCGAAACGCGTTCGTCGTCCTTCGACAACACCATCTCATAGATCTCGATCATTCCCTCCATCGTCACACGGTCGACAAAACGCGTGGTGCCTGATGGCTCTGCGAGCACAGGAGATTCGTGTACTGACTCGGTCTCCTTCGCTGTTTGTATGAGATCGCTGAACGGGACCGACAGGGCCGAGGCGAGCGACCACAGAGTCGCAACCGTGGGGTTGCCATATCCAGATTCAAGTTGCGAAATCGTGCCCTTGGCCACACCCGATCGGCGTTCGAGTTCCGAGATGGACCATCCGCGAGCTAGGCGCAGCGCCCTCAAGTTGTTTGAAACAATTTTCATGATATTCATGTGGATGAGTATATTCGATATATCGAACAAAATCAAGGTTAGACGTTCTATATATCGAACAGTGTGTCTGCGGGGAATCCAACTGCGACACTTCGTAGTCTATAAAGTCCCACGAACCCTTTACCCATGCGAGTTCGTGGGGCCTGTGGATCACTCGCGTAGCCTCTACAGTCCTCTCGTCTAAGGTTCTATTACGCCCCGGTCGTGTTCGTGCGCTGCACGACCATCCCGTCTGGAGTGCTCTTCGTAACCTGATGTATCATTTGCATGTGAGATCGGATGTCCGAGTAGATGCGTCTTAGTTACCTCCGCGATACAACGCATGTGAGTGGCGCATGCTTGCGGACGGTCTCCAAGGGCTCACCTCGGACCAACTTATTCTTTCATTATCAATTCGCGGTGTGCACTGTTTAATCCCAACTCCGGCATATCGTTGTTCTAGCCTTCCTCGACGAAATATACACATCCATCCCGAATGTTGGAGAATCGCATCCGTTCAGTGTCACTGTGTCTAGCCATCCCGGGACGACAACCCGGCTAAGCTCACCGTCCGACACGTTATGTTCGACTGATCCGCCAAATCACACCGGTATTAGGTATTAAATTGCCGAATCCAACTGTTATGCCCATATCAACAACATACATGCTACCATCTGGACCAAAAACGACATCGATTGGCCGTTCCAATCCTCCGCTTCCTGTGTGGGAAGCTGCATATCCTGAACGGTTCATAGCGAAGTTCCTTACCTTGCCTGTTTTTATATCGATCCGTGAGACACGATGGCCGACTCGAGGTGCTGGTTTTCCACCTGTCGTCCCAGGAGCTTCACTTCCAAATTCGGCGATAAAGACTTCTCCCACCGGTCCAAAGTTCGGATCGTAATTGAAATCAAATCCCATGATGGCGGAATGAGGTGCGAATATGGCAATAGGATGTGGTGGAAGCATAGGGTGCTCAGACAGTAGGAATGTCGGTTGCGGCTTTCCGGCCGGTTTAAACCGAGGCAAAGTTACCGGGTATCCTCCCGTATAATCTGGCCATCCATACCATACACCGAATCGTATCCTGTGGAACTCGTCCGGGGAGTTAGCAACCGGACGACTTCCTCTCTCATCCATCCCGTGGTTTGCAGCAAAGAGTCGATTTTTACGATCAAATTTAATTCGGAATAGGTTACGTAACCCCCATGCAACCAGTTGTAGATCCGAACCATCTGGATTAGCACGTAAAATGCTTCCACTGGCTTTCACGATCTCTTTGACCTGCTCCCCGGGATTCGTTGGCACACCGAACGGTGAGTAAGCCCCTGTGACCGCTAGATCGTGCGCCGCCTGCGACAGAACGTTCCTCGTGATGAAGTTTTGACCTGACAGCCGAATCGACATGCCGGGATAATCATGGAATAACGGATATTTCTTTACCCATCTATTATCTTCGCCCACTACACCGGAGTTCGTTGCCGTCCCTTGTCCGAAATACATTTTTCCGTCCCGCCCAAAAACCACCTGATTGTTATGATGATCACCCCAGCTTGGCAGTCCACTCAAGATATCTTGTTTGTGACCATCCGGTTTCACAACTGTGATTGTGCCTCGATGGGAAACATAAATATGCCCTTGATAGACATTAATTCCTGTCAAAGGAGGGTCAAAACCTTCCGCTATCACCACAAAGCCATTTGTTGTGCGTTTTAGAACCTTACCGTTCCCATCAGTGATCCCGGCATCTGCGACAAGCATATCCCCTGTGTCCATGAAGGTCAGACTGATGGGTGCTGTTAAGCCTTCAGCGAAAACCTCAATCCGGTACTGTGAAGGTACAATAATGTCATCGGGATTCAAGGGCCTAGCTCGCCCCAAAGCTATTTTCCTCCTTCCAATCAACTAAGCATCGACTATTGCCAGATTGACAGGAAAATTGTGTAGCGGAACTGAGTGAAATATGGTGCACCGAATCATTCAATCTGCCTATACTCGCATATGCGTCTGATTTAGATATCAGACCTGCGCATTCCGACGCTTTTGGACACTCAATCCAATAACTCTTGGACACTCGTTCCGATAAGTCTTGGACAGGCAGATGGCCTGCCGTTTAACTACTCAGTTTCGTCGTTCTGCGACAAGCTATTGCGTGATTTTCGCATGGATTCGCCTTTCAGCAAGACCCGACTTCAATACTTCGTAGTCATACGAAGTCCCACAAACCCATGTCCGACGTGGATTCGTGGGACCTGTGGATAACTCGTGTAGTGTCTACAGCCCTCGTGTTCGAGGTTCTACCTTCAGGATCTTCGGCGGTTCCTTGATCCTCAAGGCTCGCAGGATCTCCCGCTGCACCTCGGTCGTTTCGGTGCGCTGCACAGCGATCCCGCCTGAAGGCGTCACTGGGTGCATTGCCTTGCACGTGGGAGCGGATATCGGGCCAGGATCGCCCTATTTGAACTTCGGCGATGCGCACCAACAACAAGGCCAGCCAGCAAAGCAGCACATGCGAACGAATCCGCTCGTCCTTCCGGTGATACACGGGACGTATGTCCAACGTCGTCTTCAGCGTCCGAAACGCGGACTCCACCATCAGAAGCTGCTTGTATCCCAGTGCGACATCCTCCGTCGACAGCGTGTCATCGGAGGTGCGGATCAGGTACTTCCCGTCCAGATGAGCCGCTTGCCGCACGGCCTCCGGGTCAATTCGCAGGTTCCCCCATCGGTCCTGTTTCAGATAACGCTTGAACGTGGGATGGCTCGCAAGCCGACAGTGGGCCTTCGTGTGCGCTTCGCCCTGAAGCTCTTTGAGGCGTTCCAACTCCATCCGAAGCTCGCGCAACATGGCCTCCCGCCGCGCCTCATCGCGTTTGGCTTCCTCGGGATTGAACGCCAACACGTAACGGACCCGGGCCTCTCCGTCTCCCACCACGACCTCCTTCACTTTCAGGTTGGGACGAAGCTCACGAAAACGTCCAGGGCGCGCCAACGCCGCTTCCACCGCTGGTTTCCCGGAGGTCATCTTCTCCCCAGCGATGTAGTGACCCCCGGCGCGTTGCAGGATCCGCAAATTGCTCTCTGAGACGAAACCTCGATCCACGACCGTGATCACGCGACCAAGCCGCCAACCGATGAGGTCCTGTTTGACCTCCTCGACCACGCTCATGTCCGCTGTGTTGCCAGGCCACGTCCAGCAGCGGACGGGGATGCCGTCCCGCGTCACCGCAAGCCCGATCACCACCTGAGGCAAGTCGGGCCGGTGGTCTTTGGAATACCCCTTGCGTCGCAGACTGTCGTCCGACTCGTCCTCCGTCTCGAAGTACGTGGAGGTCGTGTCAAAGAACAGAAGGTCCACGTCCAGGTTCAAGAGATCGCTCACTCGCCGGAAGACCTCGTATTGCAGGTCTTCCGCCACATCATGGAGAAAGTCCATTGCCCGGTATGCCTGCCACACGTCCAACTCGGTCATCCCGGGGAGAGCCACTTCACGGTCGACCCATTCTTCCATGGCCAGCTTGCTGCTTGGCGCCAACGCGCGATTCGCGACCATGGCGAAGATGACACGCTCGACAGCCGCCTTAAACTTCCGGTCGGCAAGCCGCTCTCGCAGGACCTCATCCAATCCAAGCTGTCGCCACAGCTCGTCTAGCAGATACGCCCCTCCCATAGGACGGCTATCCAGCAGCGTGGTTTGGATGCCCTCCGACTGACCACGTCCGGCGGTAAACTCGTCGCCAACGAAGCGATGGATGCTCTGGGCAAGGCGCCGGAGGGCCTCGAGGTCGATTTCGTCTTCGCGGCCGAAGGTGTAGAGGACCTTGGCCTTGGGCTGGCCGGTGTTGGGATCGCGATAGTTATGGGCCAACTGCACGTAACCGGTGACAGAACCGTTCTTGTTTTTTCGGCGAATGACTCGGATATACATGCCCACATGATACGGCATGTACTACACTTGTAAACGACAAAATAAAGTTATCCACAACAAAACGCATGCCTACAAAAATACAAATGAAAACACGGCGCATGCCTGTGGATAAGTCCGACAAGCCGCGCCGCAATAGGATCCCACATCCATCCATGAGTCTACGTGCTATGTCCAACTGTCGAAGTCGGGGTTCAGATCATTCGCGAAAAAATTGCTGAACTTGAACGGCTGTGCGACGCGATTTTCTCACAACTCTATTAGCGCTCATCTTTAGGTAAACGTAAACAGTTGACGTATACAGTAAACGTTCACAATCGCAACTCGCAACTTTTCTTTGGTCTACGTTTACTCATCCATTCACACACGCCAAATATCCCCAACTTGGTTGATTGTGGTGTATTTCTTCGTCTCGATATGCAGAAGACGTGGCGGTCGTTTATGCGGTATCGCGTAGCCATACGCTTTTCTTGAACAACTCTTATTACAGAAAACGGGAAACGCAGAACGTTGATATAAGCCACGAAGATGAAGTACAATCACCTTGTTAGAGTCATCAAACGAAATAGTCAAGGAGGGCCCTATGGAGATTCTTAAGCATACCGATCCGGTGGTCTTATCATTCGTGCACGCCGTTCGGACTGGCGACGTCGATGCAGTGCGTCGTCTGTTGGATGGAAATCCCGGCTTGGCTTCAAAGCGGGTGGTTGATAATAAAGGAGGGTCTCGCACTGCTCTTCACGTTGTTACTGACTGGCCAGGATACTTCCCCAACGGACCAGTGATCGTGAAAATGCTCATCGAAGCGGGAGCCGATCCGAACGCTCCGACCACTGGAGGGAAATTCTCAGAGACCCCATTACATTGGGCGGCCAGTAACGACGATGTAGATGTAGCCGCTGCCTTAATAGATGGCGGAGCCGACATTGAAGTGCTGGGTGGCTCAATCGCTGGTGGCACCCCTTTGGACAATGCAGTGGGTTATGGATGTTGGAACGTGGCTCGACTTTTGGTACAGCGGGGTGCTCGTGTCGAAGTCCTCTGGCATGCAGCAGCTCTGGGGATGATGTCTCGCGTAGAGGAACTTATGGCTTCAAATCCTTCACCTAAGCCGGATGAAATTAATGCAGCTTTTTGGCACGCGTGCCATGGAGGCCAGCGTAGGGTAGCCGAGTACCTGCTCAGCAGGGGTGCAGACATTAATGCAACTCCTGACTACACGAGCTTGACGCCTCTAGATGCCGCAGGTAGTATTGACACCCGCAGGGATATCATGGTCACATGGCTGAGAAGCAAAGGTGCCAAGTCCTCAAAAGAGTAATTGGCGTATGTCTATCGGCATTGGACAGCGGGGCGAATGTGCAAAATACTGTACTGCCCGAACTCGATGAACATGACGGAGCGCTAAAATTGAAAATGCCGTGTTCCCTGTACCCGACTTCGACACTTTGTAGTCATACAAATCCCACAAACCCATGTCCGACGTGGATTCGTGGGACCTGTGGATAACTCGTGTAGTGTCTACAACCCTCTTGCCCGAGGTTCTACCTTCAGGATCCTCGGTGGTTCCTTAATCCTCAAGGCTCGCAGGATCTCTCGCTGCATCGGTCGTCTCTGTGTGCTGCACGACGATGCCGTCCGGTGTGCTCTTGGTCACCCGGTGCATCGCTTGCATGTGGGAGCGGATGTCAGATCATGTGCGCCCAGTTTGGACCTCCGCGATGCAGCACATGCGATCGGCGCATGCCTTTGGATAAGTCCGACAAGCCGCGCCGCAGTAGGATCCACATCCATCCATGAGTCTACGTGCTTTGCCTAACTGTCGAAGTCGGGATGTACTCACGGCGAGGACAACATGACATTGCCATACAAGCGACCCTCCCGTAAGGCTTCGCCAAATCCCGTTCGCACAGCACCAAAAGGGTGAATATAGTTCATTCCCTTGAATTGGTATAAACTCGAGACTCAGAATCAGTGACGCAAAGCTACTCCTGGAGTCATTGTTGCAGCTCGTAAGCTCGGATAAAGACCAAAGAGAGTACCGATTAACACCCCGACCGCGATATCCTCAGTATAGACCCACACATTGAAACTAATAGGGATGCCTTTCATCATTAAAAGCATACCTGTCATTGTTCCCAGTAGGATACCAAACACTGTACCGACCAGACTCAGCATAGACGATTCTAAGAGAAAGTGTTGAATAATAAATCGACGGGTTGCACCAAAAGATAAGTAAATACCGATTTCTTTGTGTCGATCCGACACAGCCATCAGCATGACGTTCATGATTCCGATTCCCCCAACAACAAACGAGACAAAATCAGCAACCCAGACGAATATGCTGAATAGATGCTTTAACGAATTGGATGACGATATAAGGTTATCCTGCGTAAAAACGCTATAATCAGACAGAGGGATTGTCCACTGGTGATCACGGAGTAATTGAGTTAGGACTTCATTTTCAATGTAAGCGTCAACCGAACCACACCTTGCGCATTACATTCACGAAGATGCCCTGCCGTCAAGCGGGCAGGGCCTTTGTAATTTTCATTTTCTCACTCGAATCCCTTCAGGGAGCCCTTCGGACCAAGGCAACAATGCCTCGAACGCCGCTTCATCCTTGAGGTCAATGTTCGGCATCCGTTCAAAGAGATACGTCAAATACGCGGTCGGATTCAGTCCATTCTCCTTCGCTGTCTCCACGATGCTGTATGTCACAGCACTGGCTCGTGCTCCTCGCGGCGTATTGGCAAAAAGCCAGTTCTTCCGTCCGATCACAAATGGCTTCAATGACCGCTCGCATCGGTTGTTGTCGATTTCCAAATACCCGTTTTCGACATACCGAATCAGCTTGGGCCACTGCTTCAGGACATAGCTCACCGCTCGTCCCAACGCGCTTTTCGGCAACACCTGCTGTTCCTGCTTTTCAAGCCATGCCAAAAACGCGTCCAGAATGGGCTTACTTTTGGCCATCCGCACACGTTGCCGCTCTTCGGCACTTGCGTTTTTCAGCTTCTTCTCCACCGCGTACAGCGCGTTGCAATACGATAATCCTTCTTCGGCAGCCGTCTTGCCCTTTCGCTCTTTGGAAGGCACCGCCTTGAGGGCTTCGTCAAATTTTCGCCGCGCATGTGCCCAACATCCGACAAGGGTGACATCCGGTAAGCCCTCATAGCCCGCGTATCCATCCACGTGCAGATACCCTTGAAACCCTGCCAAGAACCGCCGCGGATGCTCCGCGCTCCGCGTTTCCTGGTAATCGTACAGGACAAGGGGCGGTCCATTCATGCTGCTGCGGTACACCCACATGTACGACTGGGTCTGCGCCGCGCGCCCGGCTTCATGTAACACTTGCAGAGTCGTTTCGTCCGCATGCAGATAGCGCTGAGCCAAGAGCACTTGGCGGAGTTTCGCATAGAGCGGCTCTAACCACGTCTCCGCCGCGTGCACTACCCAATTCGCCAGCGTCTGGCGGGATAACGGATACCCGTGCCGCGCAAACTGTTGCTCCTGTCGGTACAATGGCATCCCGTCGACGAACTTCTTCGCCATCACGTATGCCACCGCTTCCGGCGTCGCGAGACTCTTCGCCTGCACCGGCTTCGGCATCGGCGCGCGCACCACAGGGGTCTCCACGTCCTGCGCTTCACAGTGCCGGCAGGTGTACACGTACCGCACGTACTCGACTTTTTTCATCTGCGCCGGGATGATTTTCACGCGTCGCGTGATCTCACGGCTCATCTCGTGAAGCTCACCCGCACATTTCGAGCAGACTCGCTCGTCATCTGACAGTCGGTATTCGACGACCTCGTCTGCTTCGCCCTGATACAGCCAGGCGTCACGCTCCCGCGCCGCACGAGGCTTCCGGCGCTCATACGTGATGGTCTCCGTCTCCACGCCTTCCGACGTCGCTTCCGCATTGCCTTCCACGGTCTCTTCCGAAGCTTGGGCGTCCGCCTCGACTTCGGCTTCGTTGAACAACGGGAGCTGGATGCTGTCGGGATCGGTCTGGGGCTTGCGGCGCTTTTCGCTCGATGTGCCAAACAGACGATGACGGAGCAGATGGATCTGCTCTTCCAACTCAAGTTTGACAGTACCCTTGATATGACGCGGATTGTAGGGGCAAGTTTGTACCACACGCACGTTAGCCCCGCGTCGCTGCGGGGCTCGTTGGAGTGCGATTCGTCTTGTGACATCTTGTGCCGTTACTCGTCCGGCGTCATGGATGGGACTTTCGTCACCGACAAGGTCTTGTTTGGCGTCGGAATGCCTAGGCTCGTGAGGATGGCCTTCGCCTGGTCCGTCGCTTTGGTCACACTGACGAACTCCTTGTCCAAGAATGTGGCGCGCACCGCTTTCCAGCGTCTCAGTTCCCGTACGATGGCTTCGCCGGTGTACCACCGCGACTCGAGTTCGGCTAGCACCTTGGCCTGCTCTTCAACGCATGCAAGACTTTCCGCTACTGCCTTGTCATGGGCCCATTGGCGGCGATAGAGCACTTGCATCTCCTGCTCGAAGAGGTAGGCCAGCACGCAGACGAAGATGTGCCCGCGAACCCGCTGCTCATTCCAGTGATAGATCGGCCCGACATCCAGGAAGTTTTTGATTTGATGAAACGCACGTTCGATCCCCATCAACGTCTTGTACGATTGGACCACGTCGGCTGCAGGCAAATCCGTATTGGTTCGAATCAGGAACTTTCCGTCGCGCAGTGCTTCCTTGGTGATGGCGTCCTCATCGCGCCGATACGTCAGGATGCCGTCCTTGTAATCGACCTGAAAAAACGCTTCAACCCCTTTTCTGGTCAACAGGTCCGCCACCTTGAGCATGACGCCTTTGTCGGTCGGCTTTCGGCCGCGCTTCGGTTTCGCCAAGCTCTCCGCCAAAGCTTTCAGACCCGTTTCAGCCTCCTCCAGCGCGCTCTCCCGAAACGCGGCATCCTGACGCGCTTTCTCCGGGTTGTAGCAAAGGATGTATCGGACGCCTTCGGCCTTTTCGACGTCGTCCACGCTTGCGGCGGGCACCTCGAGGTAGCGCAGGTTGTCTTTCAGTTCGTGGTAGGCGTTGACGTCTGCAAACTGTTCCAGCAACGCGTCGCTCACGATGCGCCCGCGCTTGTGGAACCCGACAATGTACGGGAATCCCGCCTCCGCCATCAGGGCCATGTTCTTTTCCGTGACCATGCCGCGGTCACCCACGAACACGCACTGCTCGACCGCAAAGTCTTCCTTCAGACGTTTCAAGATGTCCGGCACGGTTTGCTTGTCGGACACGTTGCCCGCGAACACTTCGTGCGTGATGGGAATGCCTTCAGGGGTCACCAGGAGCCCAAGCTCCACCTGCTCGAGGTCGGGGCGATGCGTTCGCGAATACCCATGCTCTCCTAAGGGACAGGCGTGCCCGTGGAGATGAGTGCTGGTCAAGTCGTACAGAACCAACGAGAGCCTGAAGTTCAGCAAGTCTGTCAGTCGCGCGTACAACACGCGTTCCAGTTGAGGCTTGATGTCGACAAGATAGTCGAGCGCTCGATAGAAGTGCTGAAGCTGCCACGGCTCCCCGCCCCAGTCGGGAAGATAGAGATCGTCCAGCGTGTGAAAGAGGCGAAGCTTACTCGAGGGATCGACGAGCCGATGAATGACCATGGCTTGGACGTACCGCGCGACATCAAAGGTGACCTCGCGGGCACGCAGGGCGTCACGAATGGCCTCGGTGAGCCCGAGTTGGTTCCACAAAAATTGCACCACATACGGAACGCCGAAATGGAGTACCTGCTGGGCCTCGAAGTCCTCGAGCGAACCGGTGGTGCGATGTTGTAGGAGAGACTCGAGGGTCCGGATAATCTGTTCGATTTCGCGCTCAGAATATTGACTGATGTTGCCTAGGCTTGCGACACGCCGCTTCTTGACCGTCCGACCTTCACGGTAGGACTCAACGATGTGGAGATACTTGTAGGTCTTACCGTCGGGCTTCTTTGTGGATACAATTTGCGCGAACAAGAGGATCACCACCGCGAGAATTTATATCCACAACGATAAAGCATACATACCAATATAGCAACGATTATGCACAAAAAGTTTGACCTACATTTTCGCAAACAAATCGCCCCTAAACGGCGAAAAAACCGCGCTGTAGCGCGGTTCGGACCTTCGGATGAGGCGTCTTACTGTCAAACTTGAGTTCCAAGTAGGCCACCTGTTGGCGCAATTGCTCCTTTTCCCGCTGAAGGGCTTCGTATTCTTGTTCGGTCATGAGGATGGTGCCGTTCTCCTGCGTCATGCCCTAAGCATTCGACGACCTAGATCCGATTCCTGCTGATGTGGCCTACTTAAATCGCAGAACGGACAGGCACAGCTCGATGCGCTTTGGGCTGCTCGAGCGGCAGGCCATCCAGGAGCCAGTTTAGCTCGCGCCGTGTGATCACCATGGTCTTGGCATCGCCTGTCTCTGGCCAATCGAATCGACCGCGTTCTAAGCGCCGATAGTACAACCAAAAGCCGTTGTGCGACCAGTGCAGGATTTTGAGCTTGTCCCGTTGCCGATTGCAGAAGACAAACAGGCATGGCGAAAACGGATCGAGTTGAAACGATGCCTGAACGAGTGCGGCGAGTCCGTCAATGGATTTGCGCATGTCTGTGGCGCCGCAGACGAGATACACGCGGTGATCCGAAGTCCAGTCGAAGGCTAGCAAACGTGCATCACGAGCCGAATGAGCTCAGCAAGTGTCAAGGCGTCGTAGCCAGGATGGACGTCAATCTCGACCGAACCAATGCGCAGGGTCAGGGGCGAACGGCCTGCGTCCGAAGGTGATGAGGTCGTCACGACCGACACGAAGGTCGTGTCATGCGTGCTAGGTGCGGTTTCGTTTCGTAGTCGGCGAAGCCAGTACCAGAACTGATGGGGTTTCAGACCGTGCTCAGCGCAAAACTGACTGGCGGACTGGCCGCTGTCGTAGAAGGCAGCGATACGTTCACGCCAAAGTTCACGACGCTGTTGGTGAGACATGTGCTCTCGCATACAAGAAACCTCCCGAATGCTTGATGAGCCCATTTTCAAGCAGCAGGAGGGCAAACACCATGTGGGTTTGGTTTGACGCTTACCCAAAGTTCACGGCGCTCCTGGTGAGACATGTGCTCTCGCATACAAGACCCCCCCCGTGGCTTGATGATGATATTTTCAAGCGACGAGAGGGTAAAAGCCATGAGGGTTTCGGTTTACGCTTACACTTCACAAGCACGAACATATGTTCTGTTTGAAGACGAAAAGAGAGACTATTATAGAAAAATATGGGTAATCTTATCTATACTGTGTGCATTTGTCTAGACGATATGACCAAGCGAATGATAGAAGATACGAAAGGATCGACGTTTCGAAAAGTAGTTAAGCTTCGTATCCGGTCTAAACCATGCTCTTCGACAAGTTTCCCAAACACCTCGTCAGCAAACGAACTTGGTATCACAGAAACACCTTCAAAGTCAAAGATTAGTTTCTCGCCATCGCTGAGGTTCATTATCATGCTTTCGATCATCATTCGAACCTTTTTACCACCCATTCTTCCGCCCATTAACTCAGTGTGTTCTGCGAATCGAATCAGCATGGTCTCTTTCACTCGCCTTCACCATAAATCATCCATCATATAGTCAAGCACATCAGTCGGAATATGATCTTTTCCGTACACACGTTCAACATTAACAAACTGTAACCTGTTTATCTCCATATGCAGCAAAGTTCCTTGCCAACGATGCTTCTCGCATACCGATATGTTGCCGTTATTCATACATAGCATCCCCCTTGGTGAGTAAATTTTAAACACACCCCGATTTTCCTCAATGAATCGTCGTACATGATAAAGTCCGTTCCCCTGTCCATTTCCTCCCGTAACTCCAAACTCCAACGACTTTTCAAGACATTCAAGATCAGACAAATGTGAGTATCTAGGATTCTGCCTTAATGTATTAGGAATACCTAATCCCGAATCTGCAATACATATTTCTGTAATGTTGAGTTTTGGCCTTGTCATCACAAATGCTATTGCACCATATGGGGATCGAGCATGGATGAACACGTTTCCAAGTATTTCGTTAAGTGAATAATCGACAATCGGAATGATATTATCGATGATTGCTCCCTGTGTCTTTAGAACCTGAGAAGCTCTGCGAGAAAAGCCATACACCTCTTCTTCGCGAGTAAAATGTGTTAAAGGTATGAAGCGGCCTTGCTCATCGTGGCGACGGAATCTCTCCTCATAAGGTATATTTAATATTTGAAAAAAATTAACCCTAGAGAGATAATCTTCATATCCATTCACACAACAATGTAGATTTCCATTACAGTGATGCTTGAGTTCCAAAAGGAACGCTGTGACGGCTGTTAACACACAAGGTGAAGTAAAACCGAAAGATATATTCACAATAATCCGGCTCGCATCTTCAATTCTAATTTCATCTCGCACGTTTTGTATTTGTTCCAAGCACGCATCAATATCTTCGCCAAACTGAAGATTCGACACGAACGTATTCTGAACCCGCAACAGCGTGAAACCTCCGTGGTATGATCATCTTTCTACGACTAATCATTTTCAACACCGTGTACGTGAAGCGCATCGTCCGTGAAGAGCTCTGTCAACCGATCGGTTACCACTTCTGCGCATTAACTCCGATGCGGATTCGTATCGTGATATTGACGTACTTACTATTCAACACGAAACAAAAAGTTTCCTTCTTCATCTTCATCGTCCCTCCACAACCCCAACTGCACCCCCTCCGCCCTCACCAGCTTCTCTCGCGCCCGCTCCACATAGTTCTGCACCGCGCCGCGCGTGATTCCCAGCTCGCGTGCAATCGCTGAGTACGTCATCCCGTGCTCATACGCGAAGAGGCACACCATCTCGCGTAGACTGAGAAGCGACAGCCACGCTAGCCGCGTTCTGCGCCGCCATCTGCGCGATGTGCATTTCATCCGCGCGAGCACCGAAGTAGCCTCCGACCCCCAACAACGCACCGGATAGAAATAAGACAAGCGGCCAAGTGAGAAGATCCTCCATGCCCA
>NC_013206.1 GCF_000024285.1 Alicyclobacillus acidocaldarius subsp. acidocaldarius DSM 446 | reverse complement strand
ATTGGTCTTGCACTCATTTCATCCAAAGGGAGCGATTCATGATGCGAAAGACGATTGCAGCGATTGTGACGTTGGGGACGGTTTCGTCGATGTTGGCGGGCACGGTATACGCGGCCACAAACACGACCAACGCGACGAGCACGGGTAATACGGCGAATACGACGGCAAGTGCGACATCGAATGCCACGTCGAACACGACGGGCAGTGCGCCGACGAACCCCAACGTGCTCACGCAGAAGAGCGCGGTGTATCAGCTGATTGAGGTGTTCAACACGATCCCGAGTTGGCCGACAGGTCTCCAAAGCATCGATCCTGCCACCCAAAATGCCCAGTGGGATTGGAAGTACAAGCCAATTCCACCGTCACAGTGGGTTGGGTTGGCGTGTGTATTTCCGGGAGACCCGGAGTCGAAGTACGCGGCCGACTTGGGCATTCAGATGACGGACCCGAACGGACCGGTGACGGCGGGGCAACTGGCGCAGTGGATTGTGGACTGGGAAGTGAAGGCGCGCCGTGTGAACATGGCGTGGGAGCCGTCGCAGGACCCGTACACGCTGTTGCAGGACTTCTCGTTCTTCTACGGGACGGACGTGAAGGGGCCGAACAGCGTGCTGACCCAGAAGGACATGATGGCGATCCGCAACAACATCGTGGAGGTCAGCCGTGGGTGGCGGCAGTTGGGGCCGAACAGGGTGGAGTTGTTGGCGCCGCTTGTTGACGCTGAGTATAGCGTATCTGCGGCATTTAGGGGTCTTGCTCGACCGGGATACGAGTTCAAAATGTCTCAATGGCCATCTGTCTATCTCCAATTGATCAAAACTGTGGATTCCCAAAACTATACGTTTCTATCGAATGGAAACGTTGTGTATAGATACACACGCGGTACAGGGTATACCCCAAACATTAATGGGGTGTTCTTGGATTCTAACCAACATGCATACAGTGCTTATTCATTCTCCGATTCCATAGCCATTAAGGCTTATCAGACAAACAATCCATCTTTACAAGAACAGGAGTTTTACGAGCCAGACTATCAGGTGTTTTCCCCGTATGAACATAAGGTGAGTGCTTATGATTCTTCAGTTGGTTTTGTCTCCCCCAAAGTTGGGGAATGGTGTTTTGAATCTGCGACTACTATCACCGATCCCTACAACGCAAGACAAGGTGGATGGGTAGCAAGCGGTTTGACGTTTGAATTTCTGTATTCGAAGGGGAAGTTGCAAAGAGTAGTTCAGTTGCAAGCTGCAGGACTGAATTACCCTTCGGAGGTCATGCAGTATGGATAAAAAGACCAAAATCATTTCGTCCATCACTGCGGGCGGTCTGTTCATTTCGGCTATGCTTGTGAGTTTTTCGCCTGTCGAGGCTGCTATTTCTAACGGAGATTTAGTTCAAGTTAAACTCAATGGAGGTGCGTGGACTAACGGTAACATTCAAGACAATTTCACAGGAACAGGAGATAACATGGGTATCGGTGGTAATAACGGATCTACACAAGTTCCTGCAGTGGAAGTAGCCAATCAACAAGCGATGAATGGGTATGGTCCTGGAGATTACATCTTTACTCAAGCTACCGAGATACCAGGAAACGGAGCGAATCCGGTTTGGATTCAACATTTTCTGGGTAACTATGGATTTGCGTTGGAAGATAAATCACAGCCCAGTTCCAAACCTATTTATGGTTACTACGCCGGCTCCGACGTCTACACGCTGTCGGGGTGGTACGCGCAGCCGAACCCGTACAGCAACCCGTACTGGTACGCGCCAGGGCAGTACGTGCACCTGGCGCCGTACGCCAAGCCTTACGTGCGCATTGACAGCGTGCAGAACGGGCAGTCGCTCGTGCCGGGGAGTACGGTCACGGTGACGGACACCAACAACGACCCAAGCGATGACGGGACGGGCAATCCGGACAAAGTGCCCCAGTCGGGTACGCCGTCCGGGCTCATCGCGGTGTGGTACTTCAACAACATGGGCACCTACGTGAACGCAGACGTCGGCCACTCGAACGAGCAGGTCGCGACGTTATGGGTTCACGCCATGGCAGGACACGTACATCCCTATAAATCCCCTTTAATCCTCAATTTCTACCTCATTTATTTCCGGGAAATCAAGAAATTCACCAAGAGACATGCCAAATCCTTTAGCTATTTTATTCAGAGTTGCCAGTCCAGGGTTTTGGCTTCTTCCATTCATGATACTAGCTATAGTCGATTGAGAAATGCCTGATATTAGTGCCAATCTATTTACTGTTATGTTCTTTTCTTTACACAAAGTTTTAATCCGCAAGGAAATGGCCTCGCTTACTGTCATAAAATCACTCCGATACTCACGAATTACTTGTTGCATTCATTTTGATGCAAACAATTTATCGCTAACAGTTTACATGAAAGAGTTCTGGACGAGGTAGTTTCAAATTTCTTAGCGATATAACGTTGACACAAAGAGGCTCGAAACATAAACTACGTTGTAGTTAGCGATATATAGCTAATTTGCTGAAGGGGTCTTATGATGAGGATATCTGAAAAAATACGACATCTGAGACAGGAATATGGATGGTCTCAATCGGAATTGTCCAGAAAAGCAAGAGTACCTCAAACAACCATAAGCGGAATTGAGAGAGACAGGCATTTTCCTACCTTGAAGCATCTATTTCAAATTGCCTCTGCGTTTGGAATCAGCTTGTCTGAGTTACTCAAAGACGTCGACGACTTCGAGAGAAGAGGATAATAGCCGATTCTCTTGTAAGAAAGGCTGGAAGAACTATGCCTTGGAAAGGCGAAGAAAACAACAATCACAAAATTGAAACGATATGGGGGAATAAGCTTTTAGACGATGGGTTTCTTGGAATTCCAAACATCATTGTTCGTAATTATCGGCATCTCGGAATAGAGCATGGCGAGTTTGGCTTTATTTGCACCATCCTGACATACAAACACGACACGAGTGATCCATATCCGAGCCAGGAGAAACTAGCGAAACATATGAAGTGCAGTGTGAGGCAAATTCAGAAGTGGACAGACAGCTTATGCGAAAAGGGATTGCTACTTGTCGGGCAAAGGAAACATATAGATAAAAAAACTTGGAGCACTAATATATACAATTTCCGTCCGCTTGTCGAAAAGGCGTTAGAAATAGTTGGTGAAAAGGATTTGCCTAACGAAGGGGAATTCTTCGATGTCGTGTACCGGAAACCGCACGAACCTGGGGAACAGACGGAACCGTCCGAACTTGAGGTTCATATGGAGCCGGGCGAACTTCAGGTACAGATGGAACACGAACCTGAGGTACGGACAAATAGATCATTTAAAAGACTAGAAGATGACGAAGAAGACGAAGATCGCGCGCACGCGCGCGTGTTCCATATTGAGGAAGATGAGCGTGATGTCCTCGCCGACCTTCTCGACATGCCAGCAAACATTACAGTCCCGAGCGACGCCCAGGTGGACACATACGATACCCAACTGCCTACTTCCACTCCTCCAAGCGCTTGGACGAATGAGGACGACCCCTACATGGCCATCGACCAGCGCATGACGATGCACCTAGGACGACCCTACTTCGCCAAGGGGAACGACTATCGGGCACTCAAGGAACTCACGGCCAGCGGCGTCCCTATGGACTTCATCCTGGCCGGCATTGACTACACGTTCGCCACGTTTGCCGACCGACGTCCGCGCAGTTTCGCGTATTGCGCGGAGGTCATCAAGGAGCGCTGGGTGGCGGAGATCGCCAAGCGACAGCCCGTCAAGGCTGTAAACTGGGCCGAGTATCGCGAACATTGCGTGAAACCTCAACCTTCACCGTCGCCTCACCGGACGAGCCGAACTCGCACATCCCAGCCGACACGCAGGGAGCGCATCCGCGACGAGCGGTACGCGGAGTTCTATGCACTCTTCCCGGATGAGTGAGGAGGTGACGGCGATGGATGGGCACTACACGTACGCGCTCATGGGTCCGACGAGTGAGCACATGGTGACGTGTGAGATGCAGCCGGACACGTTCGTGGAGGTTCTGCGCGGGGCGTTCGAGGCGATCGGAATCCGCTTGGACGACCTTGTGTTGCGGATCTACGTGCAAGAAGGCGCAGGCGGGTGGCAACTGGTCCACGGTCGCGTCAAGGACATGAGGGAGGCCCAGCAAACGTGCCTTTTGCCTATGCCCCCGGAACCGACGTCTGCCGCTCCGAATGTGCTCGATGACGCGACGTATCAGGAGATCGGGTACGCGGCGCTGAACCTGTACCGGGTGCTATGGCAGTCCCGCCAGCGCATCAAGGCGACGAGCTTGAAGACGAAAGTTCGAGTGCGGCAGTCGCTCCGCGCTTTGGAAGTCCAAATGCGGCTGATTGAACAGGCCGTGGAGGGCACGGAATGGTGGGAACTGTTCCGGTTGCGGTATCAGCAGGGCAAGAAGCTCGTGGCTTGTGCGATGGAACTGCACATGTCGTCGCGGACACTGAACCGCGAAATCAGCGACATGGCGGTACACGTGGGGCGGATGCTCGCCACGGTGCTGAAAGAGCGGGAGCTTGCTGAGTTGATGGAGGCCGCGAAGCGCGTGCCAACGATGCCGAGTCGGATGGGGCGTGTGGTGCGGTTTGAGCAGCGGGCGTTGTGGAACGAGGTGAAAGGTTCGTGAGATGCGAAGGAGGATGACTTTGGTACAATAGACCCCGGTATGGAACAAGCCTTGGGGCACCTCCACCCGCTGAGCGGGAGGAGGTGGGGCCGATGAGTGTGTACGATGCGCTATCGCTCGTATTCCAGTTCGCATCCTTGATGGTTGCCGTTCTGGCGCTTGTCGTGACCCTGGTACTGGCGCTTAGGCGCAAGTAACCGCCCCATCGCGCTGCGCTGCCTTGGGGCGGTTACTGCCTGTCCAAATGAATTCTGGCGGGTGGAATGCTCAAGGCATCCATGCCAGGGGAACGCGGAGCTGGCACCTCCGAGTTCCCTATTTCAGTTTAAGCATACCACATCGGAATGATTCTGCAATGCCAGACGATGGCCATCGCGCAGGGGAAGCGCGGCGCGGTATACTGGAGGCAAATGAGCACGATGAAGGTCGCAAGAAGCGGAAACGATATCGTCGCGAAACACTTAACGAACGCCTTGCCGGGCGAGGTGCTGTCGGTCATCGGCATCCACGATGCACATGTGGTGCGCGCGTTGCCGACGGAGTTGCCGCAGGTTGAGGTGCACCAGGAGTTCACGGACATATTGCTGGAATTGGCGGATGGGCGTCTGTTGCATCTCGAGTTTCAGACGACGCGGGAGCCGAATCTGTACCGATTCGGTGCATACGATTGGGCGATTGCCGAACGATACAAGCGTCCCATTCGGACGGTGATCTTGTATACGCGCGACGTGACCGAGGCGCCGTGGAAGTTGGACGCGGGCAGCATGCAATACGCCGTCGAAAATGTGTACCTGGGCCACATGGACGGGGACGCGGCACTGGAGACCGTGAAGCGTCACCTGGCGGCGCATGAGTGGACGGAGGCAGACCGGGTGCGCTTGGCGTTCGCGTTCCACATGCGGTTTGAGCGTCGGACGCGGGAAGAAGCGTTTGGGGAGATTGTCGAGGTTGTGCAGCGCGTGCCTGATGTGCACGAACAGAACTACCTGGCGGCGCTGATTCTCGGCTTCAGCGGGCGTGTGATGGCGGATGAGCAAAAGGAGCGGCTAAGGAGGGTGCTGGAGATGACGGATTTTCTCAAGGAATTGGAGAAGGAGTTTGTCGAAAGAGGTGAGTGGTTAAAAGCTCGCGAGATTGCGAATAACCTGCTTGCAGAAGGCGTTCCTACGGAAGTGATTGAAAAGGCAACTGGATTGTCTCGTGAAGAATTGGAGGAACTTAGGAAGCATCTGCATTGAAGGTGCTGGAGATGGCGGATTTGCTGCGTGAACTGGAACGGGAATTTGAGAAGAAGGGGATTCACAAAGGCGAGCTCTTGAAAGCGCGCGAAATTGCCCATAACTTGCTCGCGGAGGGCGTTCCGACAGAGGTTATCGAAAAGGCAACGGGGCTTTCGCGTGAAGAGCTGGAAGAGCTTAAGAAGCATCTGCATTGAAGGTGTTGGAGATGACTGATCTGTTGCGTGAGCTGGAGCGGGAGTTTGAGGAGAAGGGGATTCAGAAGGGGTTGCAGCAAGGTCTGCAGCAAGGACTGCAACAGGGATTGCTCGAAGGCAAGCGAGAAGTCGCGCAACGCATGCTGGCTAAAGGCGCTAGTGTGCAAGATGTCGCCGACATGACAGGCTTGGACATCAAGGAGATCGAGGAAATCCGCCAAAATCTGCACTGAGCATTGTGTCCAAAGGGGACTCGGCATTCATGGCCGGGTCTCTTTTTGTGTCCGCTCAATCTGGCCTAAAGTTGGCGCAAACTCGCACGTTCACCGTGCTACGGTGGTGACAGTAGAACGGTCGCACACTTTGGCGCGAAAGTGGCGTGTTCTGCACGTTTGGACGCGCTAAAGTCAGGTTGGAAACGGGCAAGGAGGCGATCCAGCGTGTGCTAAATTGGTCTTGCACTCATTTCATCCAAAGGGAGCGATTCATGATGCGAAAGACGATTGCAGCGATTGTGACGTTGGGGACGGTTTCGTCGATGTTGGCGGGCACGGTGTACGCGGCCACAAACACGACGAACGCGACGAGCACGGGAAACACAGCGAATACGACGGCCAGTGCGACATCGAATGCCACGTCGAACACCACGGGCAGTGCGCCGACGAACCCCAACGTGCTCACGCAGAAGAGCGCGGTGTACCAGCTGATTGAGGTGTTCAACACGATCCCGAGCTGGCCGACAGGTCTCCAAAGCATCGATCCTGCCACCCAAAATGCCCAGTGGGATTGGAAGTACAAGCCAATTCCACCGTCACAGTGGGTTGGGTTGGCGTGTGTATTTCCGGGAGACCCGGAGTCGAAGTACGCGGCCGACTTGGGCATTCAGATGACGGACCCGAACGGACCGGTGACGGCGGGGCAACTGGCGCAGTGGATTGTGGACTGGGAAGTGAAGGCGCGCCGCGTGGACATGGCGTGGGAGCCGTCGCAAGACCCATACACGCTGTTGCAGGACTTCTCGTGCTTCTACGGGACGGACGTGAAGGGGCCGAACAGCGTGCTGACCCAGAAGGACATGATGGCGATCCGCAACAACATCGTGGAGGTCAGCCGTGGGTGGCGGCAGTTGGGGCCGAATAAGGTGGAACTTCTAGAACCGTTGATGGATCCGAGTGCTGTATCCGGAGCCTTCGTTTACTTAGCCAAACATCACGAAGATTGGAGCCTGTCGGACTGGCCAAAGGTGTATCTGGCATTCATCCGAACTGTGGACAGTCAAACTCTCACATTCGAACCGAATGGCAATGTGATTTACACGTACAAGCGGGGAACAGGATTAACGCCTAACGTAACGGGCGTGTTTGAAAAGGGAGTCGACACCGTATACAGCTCCTATTCCTATTCGGATCAGATAGGAGTAGAAGCGTATAAAGAAGACGATCCATCCCTTAATAGCAAAATATTTTATGAACCAGACTATCAAGTGTTTTCTCCTAAGACGCATTTGTCAAATTATCACTATAGCTATCCCGGATATGTGCCGCCATCAAACGGGCAAATTGCCTTTGAGTTATGGGGAACCGTATGCGATCCATATACAGCTAGAGTTGGAGGAGCGATTTTTATCGAGGGTATGTATGAATTCACTTACTATAACGGTCACCTAGTTAATGCACATCAAATTGGTCAAGAGTCCGAAAATTACCCGTCGGAAGTGACTAGATATGGGGACTAGGAAGCGAAAGCGGAAATTTGCGCTGGGGATTATGTCGCTGTTGGGTTTGTCAGTAGTTTTGGATTATCTCATGCCAAATGTGCGTGCGAATATAAGCAATGGCGACATTGTTGAAGTCATCGTTCCGTTTGGTAGTAATGGGGCGTGGACAAACGGGAATATTCAGCAAGGGTTCAGTGGTACAGGCGATAACATTGAGATTGGCGGCAATAATGGGTCGACCCAAATTCCTGCGATAGAAGTTGCCAATCAGCAGGCCATGAACGGATATGGGCCCGGTGATTATATCTTTACTCAAGCGACTGAGATACCCGGAAACGGTGGAAATCCGGTATGGATACAACACTTTATGTCATCTTATGGATTTGTTCTCAAAGATAAAAGCAACAATACATCGGGCTCCTACTACGCCGGCTCCGACGTCTACACGCTGTCGGGGTGGTACGCGCAGCCGAACCCGTACAGCAACCCGTACTGGTACGCGCCAGGGCAGTACGTGCACCTGGCGCCGTACGCCAAGCCGTACGTGCGCATCGACAGCGTGCAGAACGGGCAGTCGCTCGTGCCGGGGAGCACGGTCACGGTGACGGATACCAACAACGACCCAATCGATGACGGGACGGGCAATCCGGACAAAGTGCCTGGTTCGGGCACGCCGTCCGGGCTTATCGCGGTGTGGTACTTCAACAACATGGGCACCTACGTGAATGCGGACGTCGGCCACTCGAACGAGCAGGTCGCGACGTATGGGTTCACGCCATGGCAGGACACGTACATCCCGGCTATTGCGCCGACGAGATCGTTTCAGATCACGGTGCCAAGCGGTGCAAGCGGGAGCGGCATGCTCTACCTGTACTACGTGGATGGCATCGACCGTTACTACGAGGCCTCGTATGCCGTAAAGACGGCCGCACCAGCATCACCGCCGAGCGTGACGATCACGGCATCGCCTACGTCCCTGCCGACCGGGCAGTACAGCGTGGTCACGGCGACGGGAAAAAACGTGCCAAGCGGAGACATCCTCGAACTCAAGGACATCACGGGAGACCAGACGTTTGGTGGCTCCAATACATACGAGGATGGGGTCACAGGCGAAACCTCCCTCGCCACGATGGCCACGGCCAACACTCCGGAGACGGCGAAGTACCAAGCGTATGTGGTGAACCCGAGCACAGGGCATGTGGATGCGACATCGGGCACGGTGTCCGTCACGTGGACAAGCTCCGGTAACACGGGCGGAACGGGCGGCAATGGTGGAAATGGCCCGACCATCACCTTGAGTGCGTCGCCAACGTCGCTGCCTGTGGGGCAATACACGGGCGTTACGGCGACGACGAGCGGGAATATGTCGGGTGACTTTATTGAAATTTCTGACCTATCGGGAGCAGGCACGTTCGACGGCTCGAACACGTTCGAAGATGGCGTGGTGGGTGAGACGTCCTTGAGCGGGCCCGCGGTGAGCCAGACGCCGCAGACCGTCACGTATCAGGCGAGCATCATCAACGCGTCGACGGGGCAGACGGTCGCCATGTCGAATCAGGTGCAGGTGACGTGGGGGCAAAACGCAACTATCACGTTAACGGCGAATCCCACGAATCTCACCACGGGCCAACCTTCGACGTTGACGGCCACGGCGAGCAATGCACCGTCGCCTATGGACGAGATCAAGATCATCGACGAATCCGGGAAGAGCACGCTCGGCGGACAGAACTCGTATGTGGCGATGGGCAATTCAGCGAGCACACAGGCAACGGCAAATGCACCCGAGACTGTGCAGTATGAGGCGGAGCTGCTGTCCCCGATGGGGACCGTGATTGCGACGTCGAACACGGTGAGCGTTACCTGGGCGGGTGCCATAGGGTGTCCGTCGCAGTTAGCCATCATTGACCAGGGCGGAGTGACGAGTAATTCGGACACGCTCACGATTGTGAATCAAACGCCGGACGTGTTGCAGTTTTCGACCAACTCGCCTTCCATCACGTTGTCCCAGACATCCACGGCCGCGGGCATGGATGCGACGATCACAGCGACGTTCAGCGGAGGCGTAAACACTGGGACGCTCACGATTACTGACGCCTCGACGGGGTGTCAGCAGACTTACACGATCTACGATTCGAGCTACACACCGCCCGCATCGAACGATGTGACGTTGACGGCTAACCCGACAACGCTTGGCATCGGAGGAGCCACAACGCTAGCCGCCACCGTGGATACGGTACAACAGGGCGCATTCGTGGACATTTACGACGAGACAACGCACCAGTTTGTCTCCATGGGAACTTACGAATACGGCTACTCCATGCCGCCGTATTGGACGGCCACGATATCCGGCATGAGCGTGCAAGGCAATACGGCCACGGTGGAGTATTCCGGCACGTACACGGTGCAGTACACCAGCAATGTCGCGGGGCCGCAGACATTCGTGGCGTACGTTTGGGCGCCGGGTGTGTCACCCCAGGGTCCACCGTCGGAGGAGTCCGCGCCCGTCACGGTCACATGGACCAAGCCGACGATTACGCTCACGGCTTCGCCGACGAGCGTATTTACGGGACAATCCTCGACGATCTCGTACACGACGGTCGGATGGGCATCGGGCGATTATGTGACGGTCTCAGGCCAGGGCGGTCAGCACATGTGGTCGCAAACGGACGACACGAATCAAACTGATAGCTACGCCGAGACGGAATCGCCAACAGGCGGGAACAGCGTCACCGTGACGTACACGGCCAACTTGTACAATAGCGCGGGTACGTTGCTTTCGACGGCTACGGTGACGGTCAAGTGGGTGTCGCCGACCATCACGATGACCGCGAATCCGTCGACCAATGTGCCAGGAGAGTCGTCACAGATTTCGTATGCGGTGAATGTGCCGCTGCCAGCGGGGTACACCGTGCAGATTACGCCAAGCGGGAACGGCACGGATATGTGGAACGCCACGGGGTTGACGGGACAGACCGGGACGTACACGGAGACCGAGAACCCGCCAAGTGGGCAGACGGTCACAGTCAACTACACGGCAACTGTGTTCGACCTGAACGGTAATCCGGTCGCTACAGGCGGGACGAGCGTCACGTGGTCGAATCCGTGGACAGGCACGATTACACTGACCGCGAATCCGAAATATGTCCCGACTGGGCAAAGCACGACGCTAACGGCCACCACGTCTCAACCGATTCCGACGGGATGGAGCCTGGTTATCATGGACGAGACGACCGGGCAGACGGTTTCGACGTCAAGTATGTCGCCGGAAACGACGCAGTACACGTCATTTGATGCGGAGACGGATACGTTCATTGCTTGGTTGAGTGACGGTTATGAGCAGATTGGACAGGAATCCAATACTCAAACGGTCGTTTGGACGGGATTATCACTTAACGTAAATCCCATTTTGCTACCAGCAGGACAAGCGACAACTCTCACGGTTTCTGGACAGAACGTTCCGAGCGGAGACTTTTTGGTGGTTGTGAATGAGAGTACAGGACAGATGATAGGCTCGAGTTTGTCAACACCGTATACGGTTCAAGTCACGGAAGAGGAACCACAGACAGATAATTTTGTAGCCTATGTGTCAACCAATAGTGGGACGTCGGGGGAGCTTATTCAGAGCAATACAGTATCGGTCGACTGGTATGGAGTTATGCTAACGGCAAATCCGACTTATTTGCCGATTAACCACCAGTCTACTCTGACAGCAACAGCTCTGAATCTGCCTGCTGGATATGAGTTGAGTATCGTTGATCAAACAACGGGTCAAACAATTGCGATTGGTGAACCAGGGCAAACCACGCTGAGTGTTACTCAGTTGAGGAGCCAGATAGAGACCGATCAATACGTCGCACAAATTCTTAATCCTGGATATTCAAACAGCGGAGGGTCTATACAAGTAACGCCTGGATCAGCTTGGATAGGAACTTTCCAACCAGCCAATGCTTATTTCCTTGATGGTGCAGGACAGTGGGAAAATGAGGGGAATCCAGGCTCAACAGGGTTTCTCGAAGCAAACGTCTATGATCCTTACACAAATTCGTGGTATGCGGGTAGTTGGGGGCAAGGAGTGTTCCAGTTTGTAAATGGGTCATGGTTACCTGTCGGAGGCGGAAGCGATGCAGATGCGATGACATTTGATACGAACAATAGCACCATCTATGAATTGGCAACAAGCGGGATATATGCGTACAACGGAACAACATGGACAAATATCTATACGAACGCAGGAGGCGCATGGGGAGGGATCACATATGATCCCGATAACAATAGCTTAATTGCTGCAGACGATGCTCATGGGGTTACGATGTTCAATTTGAATACGAACAGTGCCGAACAAATCCCTATAAATTGGGCGGTTACGTCAACGTACTCGGATATCTATGACCCCCAGAACCGTACGCTTTATGTGAGCGACGGAGCTTTCGTTGAGGCATTGGATATGAATAATCCGAGTGGTTCATGGCAGCAAGTTGGGAATGAACTCCCATCTTGGATCTATGCGCTGGGGTATAACCCTTTAAATGGTGTAGTGTATGCTGGTGGTGCATTCGGGCTATATGCTCTGGAGCAAGGAACATGGGTTCCGGTCCTAAGTAGTCCAGGTGGAACTATTGATGCAATGTACATCAACGGTCAGGTTTCTGAGACTGTGTTGGATACGTCAACGCCTGTTTCAATCACTTGGTACAATTACGACCTTGAGTTGTCGGCAAGCCCAACCACGTTGCCGGCCGGCCAAGCGACGACGCTGACAGCCACAAGCACCACGGGCGGAGGTCCCGGCGATGTGATCGAGATCTACGATGAGACCACGGGCCAGGTTGTCGGCACGAGCACAGCGAATGCGTCGAGCTATTCCGCGACGTGGGCGGAAGGTGCACCGACTACGGATACCTTCATCGCGTGGTTTGTGAATCCGTCCGGCGGTCATGACCAGGCGAGCAATACGGTGCAGGTCACGTGGAATCAAGCCAAGCTCACGCTGTCGGACGCAGAGGTCTATCACACGCCCGCGTGGCAGCAGAACTTGGAGAACTACAACAACTACTACACGAACATCGATCCACAGCCGCAACTCGTGCGGTCGGAATCGGATTTCTGGGCGGGAGAAGACCTGCTGTTCAAGGTGAAGCCGTCCATCACGGACATTGCGCAAGCCTACGTGTACTTGCCGGCGATTAGTATGAACCCGATGATGCCACCGGGTTCGCCCATCAACTGGACGTCGCCGCCGCCGATTACGCTCACGTACAATCCGTCAGACGGCTATTTGGAGGGCGGTATCCCAACCGCATGGGATCCGTGGCTTCAGTACATGCAGGACGGGACGTACACGGTGACGTTCTGGGTGAAGTCGACGGACAACCAGGTTGCGACCGCGCAAGCATCGTTCACCATACGCGATACGTGGGTGAGCGGAAATGACCCCGGAACGTACTTCCACGAACATCAGACGTGGTGATAGAGGCCGCCTTCGGGCGGCTTCTCTCGTGTATCAAGATGGCGTAAAGATGGCGCGCTTGACAGCGCCTGAGATGATAGAGTCGGCTTTGGAAGGAGCGGATGTGCAAGATGTGGACAAAACGGTGGACAGATTTCCTTGCCGTATCGATACTCACGGCGACGGTTACGGGGTGCGGGACGATTCCGCATGCGGTGTCACAGACATCTTCGACCGCAATACCCGCGCCGTCTGTGCACGCGGTGGTAGATAGGCTCCCGGGGCATCTCCAAGCGAAGCTGATCGGGTTTGACGTGCGCAAGAAGCGCGTCAGCCATCTGCCGATCGCGGTGAAGGGCACAAATGTGCTGTACATCTCGCCAATGGAGCAATACGCGATCCAGCAATTTCAGCAGATTTGGCCGCGTCTGAAGGCGTATCCCGTGGTGGTATGGACGGGCGTGACTAAGGCGCAAGCGGAGATGGTGTGGCGTAAGGAGGGCTATCCCGGCGACCCTCTTCCGTCTCAGCAAACAGAATACGTGTCGCAGACCATTCCGACGCCGGATGCGTATCACCGTGACGGCAAGGCGTGGGTGGAGGTGCCGGGGATTTTGCCTGCTTCACAACTGGAGGATTGGGTGACATTTTTCCGCTGAATCTGCCCCGGAATATAAAATTCTCCTATGTTTTATCGACACGTGGTTGAGGCGATGATAAGGTCCAATCAGGGATAGGTACAGTTCATACGAAAAAGAGAAGGGGGCGGTGTGGGCCGTCCCCTATGATTTTGGCGTGATACGTGGAATGACGGGGCGTTTCCCTGTCGAGGACCCCGACTGAGGCGTTTGGGGAGAAGGCGGGATTGACGAGTCATCCGAGGCGGGTGAACCCGTCTGAACGGGTTTCATACCGCCCTCGCCTCGCATTTCAGCCTCAGCTTGAATGCCAAGTAAGATGAGCTGCCGGACGCGCTCAGCGCGCCGGCGTTTCGGTGTTTGTTCAATGACCTCGGCGATTTCACGGTCATATTCGTCGTCATAGGAGAGGACGTATCTGCGAATCGTCATGATTCTTCCGCCCCTTGTGCCAATGCGTACTTGTACAGTCCCCTTGCCACCGCCAATTGCGGTTCAGGAGCGATACGAATACTCGGCATCCAAGCGAGGAAGTAGTTGCGGAAGGCCTCGCCGGAGCCGCCTGCGAGAATCACGCGCCCAAAACTCGAACGGTCAGGGTACGCATATTGGATGCCCTGTTGCATGCGATCCCAGACCTGCCGCATGGCGCGCTCGCGAAGATTGGTGATGTTCATCCGAAGTGCGCCGTATTCGAACCAAAATTCTTGTGCTCCGTCTTGTGCTCTCAATTGAGCTTCCAGGTCGTACGCGGTTGCGTACACTTTCGGCTCTTCACGCCGGATTTCCTCCAGGATGAGCTGATACACGTCGTTCAGGCCTGCAGGAATGCTGGTTTGACGTGTGAGCTCCAATCGGTGAATCTCGCTCAAGTCGAGCGTGCCGGAGCCACTGTCGATCACGAGTACGTCTTGTTTTTCAAGCTCCTCATCCACCACAAGACCATCTTGGTCGAGATACGCATCGAGGAAGACCCCAAATGGCTGCGGGATGACCTCCAAGCGCTTAATCATGACCACCACTTGTTCGCCGTTCTTTGCCCCGGTGACGGGTTCAGAGAACCAGCGCTGCATGATTTCCACGGTGCGCGTGGTGAAGTCCTCTGACGGCGTGCCACACGCGACGACGACTTCGATCACCCCGGTACGCCCCGTCCGTGTGGCCGCATCCAGTAGTGCCAGCTTCGCCAGCGTCTCAAACTGCCGGCTCGCATAGCGTTGCTCGCGGTCGTAAGCGCCAATCGGCGTGCTGTGCATCGCATGGACGTTCTTATAGCCGAGGACGAAGTGTTCGCCCCCAAACGTGAACACGTCCACTTTGCGCGGTGCCGACTTGCCAGGCACGGACAACACCTGCCTCGTTGGGTCCACGCGGCCATACACCGAGGGCGTGGTGTCTTGGACGAGGGTGTCCCCGTCGCGCACGCACAAACCGATACTGCCGTTTCCTACGTCCAGACCAATGGTCAACATAGACGATAACCTCCATCTTTGCGCTTATGTATAACCAAATGACATTGTATCACACACCAATGCACAAAGAGAGTTTGATTATGCGTGAACTAATAATCAAACATCATGAAGTTACATAAAAGCATAAATGCAAATCGGTCATGATGAATCAAGTGAAATAAAAGAATCATGTAGTGATATTCAGTATGAAAGACGCTTGTTTTGTCACTTGATGTACATGCTATGCATAATCAAGTGACACTTATAATGCGTAATGAACCTAGAGCATCCGTGGTGAGAAACATGGCGTAAACTTGGCGCAATATGAACGCCCTAACTTGGTACGGTGAGATTAGGAGGGATGAAGTATGGCAAAGAGGATGCACCCTGTGAACAAGCTCAATTTGGAGATGCTTAAGAACTCGAATGATCCGCTGGATATGCTGAGGCAATGGGGCATTTTGATGTCCACGGTCTATGAAACTCTCACGCAGCTCACGATGAATGAAGATGATGAACTTGTGACGGAATACTTATCTGGGATCGAAGAGCTCGACGATAAGATCCAAGAGTATCTGTACGAAGAAGCGGCCGCTAGAATCGCGCATTTCGATGAAAGGACGAGCAAAGTAGTTTTCGACCAATGGCCGACCGGGCTGTGCCTGGTTCCATCCAATTTTGGCTTCGAGATTCGGAACCTCCCTGTATGGATGCTCGGACATGGGGCAAAGAGAAAGCATCATCCGTTGTATCACCGAGACCGTCCATTTATACGTCGGAGGCAATTGTGGTATTGGCTTGTTCATGAATTGAAGTGGAATTATCTGAACTCCGTTGCATCTTGGGACGATAGCTTGCTCCCGAAAAACCCGCCGAGATATGCACATATGAACATCCGATTTATGTCTAGGAACGATTATGAGATCCGCGATTTGGACAACTATGTCGTCTCTCTCCCAATGATAGTAAATGCTTTGGTCGCCAATGGACTGATTCAAAGTGATCGACCTGGGTATTTCACATATTCCGTGGAGTGGGTACAGAAACACGAACAGGATGAAGTTCAAGAGCCGACGACCACTCTAAGAGTGCGCTACCTTGAAAGACCGAATGTCTCTACGTTGTAAGATGTCGAGCGCCTATCTTGTAAAATGTCGCACTCCGCGCATTTTACACGTCGCTCTTTACAACGTAGCGAGAACGAATCTCCTGGTGTGACGGCGTTTTTGATTGAATTCCATGAATTACAATGCGTGAAGAGAATGCACGAGGGTAGCTGACAGCCACAAACTGCTTGCAGTTTGGGGGTGTCAGCTACCAAGCGCGATAGGCACTCAATGGGCGTAAGAGGGGACGATGCGGATGGGGAAAGCGGACGAATGGGAAGCGCGATCGGAGCAGCGAGCCGACGAGGTGAGCCGCGCATTGGTGCGAATGGGCGTGATGACGCACGGACAGCTGACGCGCTTACTCGGAATCAACCCGAAGAGCGAACGTGACCTCATACGGCGGTGGTGGGACAGATTCGAGGAGCAGCACAACGTGGCGAAGTGGGTGGCGTCAAGTCGATACAGCGTTCCTGGCAATCGCGTGATGCGGTTGGTGCGATTGACAGATGCTGCGTTGACCGAGTGGGCGGAACGAGAAGGAATTCGACGCGCGCGCAACCGGGTAAAGCCACGCATGCTCGCACAGACCATCAACATGGGTGAAGTGCTTATCGCACTACGTCGAGATGGTGCGCTGTATGACGAGTGGGACATGATGCTCCCGCAGGACGGGGACGAAGGACTCCACGCATGGCTTGTGAAACAGGATGACCCAGACTATCGCATGGGGTTGTTCTTATTGCCGACACGCCTCACGCAAGAAGAACAGGGTAAGAAGGGCCTCATTTATCATGGCGTGATTCGACGCGTAATTCAAAACACGAAAATACGGGACACGCTGTTTCTGGTGCCGAGAAAGTATTACACGGTGGCGCTCCGGTTGTTGTCGTACATTGAGCAAGTTGGCGGCGGGCTGTATGTGTTGCCCTTTGAAGCGTTTCTCAAGAACCCTGGTTGGTATTTGGACAGCATTTACAGAGGTGAGTCGCAGCAACGCGCGTCGCTCATAGATGTCCTTCGCCCGGTTCGAAAGTTGAATATGCCTCTCCAATATCAGTTTGCAGCGCTGGTGCAATTGCCAGATGGTCGTTATCGAATGATCGATACGTACACGAGCGGGGATGTGAAGCGGGTACAGAATTGGATTCGCTTTGTGCTCGGCTACCAAGTCCCGAACACCGGCCAGGTCGCGGGCGCGGACGTGTACGTGTTCGACGAGACGATGCGCGAGGGGCTTGATGCCGTCTTGCGGATGAAATCGAAGAAGCGCTTCGACGTGAGCATGGTCGAGGTCCACGCCTGGCCGGAGGGCATGGTGACACCAAAGCCGGGTCGAGATGAGCTGCGGGATGCGTTCGACGAGGTGGACGATTCGCACATCGACTGGGACGCGTGGCTGAATGAGCCGTGGTAACGCGGTACGCCCCGGAAGATGGGCGCGGACGCGAGTCCGAGCACGTCTTCCGGGGCAAGCGAAGGCAGAGGCAAACATCGTGAAAGAGGAGCGAATTCAAGATGCCCAGACTTTCGAAAGATGCGCTGGTTCCACCGGAAAAGCGCGATACCTTCATTGCATGGCTCATCAACAAGCGAGATGAGCTGGGATTTACGCAGAAAGACATGGCCGACTTTCTCGGGCTTTCGCTTTCCTACTACAACGCCATTGAGAATCGGAAACGGAACCTGAGTGCCAAGCTGGTCATCCAGTTGGCGTCGAAACTGCCCCAGGGCCCGCGTTTTGCGGTGCAGTTATTGGGGCCGGAAGTCGTCGGGAAGTACATGAACTTGATTCAGCTTCCGCCGGAGAAGGAAGAGGAGTATGAGGCGGAGGATGCCCTATTGGACGCGATTCAGCAGCGTGAGAAGTCGGCCACCGACTATCTCGGCCTGTTACGGAGCGTCTTGCATCACTCCAATGCGGTCATGGCTGTGAGCGTACAACCGAACCTGTGCTGGTTTGGGTTGACGCCGGAGGATGTCGCCATCATTACGCCGGTGACCGATCTCAAAGCGTTGATACCCGGACAGCTGGTGTATGTAGTCGACCGAACGGCCCAAGCAGGCGAGTTTGCGTTTGTGCGGGCACTGCATGGGAAGGAACTCACGAGTGTCGAATCGACCCTCATGATGATGCTCGACCTTCCACGGGATACGACGCAACTGTTTGAATGGGGTATTGACCCTCGACGTGCGCTTATGTCTTGGAATGCTGACGATCCCAACCTCATGGTCTGCGAAGTCGTCACCATCTGCAAGGCTTCACCGTCACGTATCGTTCCGCTTACATCGCCAGGATATGAGGAGTGGAGTTTACTCGAGCGCAAAACCATTCTCCAGCAAGGTATCGTGTATAACCGACTGCGGCAAGAGATGAAGGAGACGCTTCAGAAATTTCGCCGTATCATGGCAACGCAATAGGAGCTGGGTTTTCACGATTCCCCGAGGGGAAGCGCCGACGTTCCAAATGCCACGTGAATCTTGCTATGCCACGGCCTGGCGATGGTGCAAGATGTGCCATGTTGTCGCAAAACTGGCGTATGGTAACTGTGCCGATTTGCTGCACATGTGAATCATGCTTGGGAGGAGAAACAAGTGGCCAACACGATGATGTACGAAGCCGTAGCGGCCAAATTGCGCGAGTTCTACGAAGCGCACCAGCGCCCCATCGGACCGACGGAGATTGGTCTTGCGCTTGGGTTCAGCTATCAGCAGGCGTCGGCGCGGACATCTCCGATGTTGAAGCGCTTAGTAGCGGAAGGTACGGCGAAACGAACGCCAAACGGTATGTATCTGCCCGTGTTAGACGCGAACATGTCTGGCTGAGAACACATGCCACGCGCCTGGGTCAACGAGACGCAGGCGCACGTTCGCGGCTCAACTGAGCGAGTTCTCGTCGGCACGTCCCACAGACAGGTTTGTGTCGGAACAAACTCGTGCCGTCGATTTGGCCGCAGAACACACAGCCGGGCGCGTACTTGCGGAGTACAATGCGGTCGCCATCAATGAACGCTTCCACGCTGGAGTGTGGGAGAATGCCAAGCGTGTCGCGGAGCGATTTCGGCAATATCACACGGTTAAGCGCATCCAAGTTCCGCACGATTCCGACCGATTTTCTCATCACACAGACCTCCAACTACTCGATATGCCGAATGTCTTCTTCTCTTCGAGATATACAAAACTGCTTCTGCCGGCGTCTGGCTTAAAGTTGGCGCAACGAGGCGAAATGTCCCGTGTACGATGGTAGACAAACCGTTGTACGGGAGGCGACTGCGTTGCAACAGCCACAATGGACGCGCGACATCGTGATGGTCAACCCGAACGAACTTGTACCTCATCCACGACGGGACGAAGCTGGCGAACGGTACGATACCCCCGAAGCCATGGACAACTTGCCGACGAACCTTGTTTCTCTCCAAGCGAACATTCTCCAAAACGGAATCCGCGAACCGCTGTTGGTGCAACGTTCGACCAACATCCTGATGACAGGGCATTTTCGTCGCGCTGTCGCGATACAAGCTGGCTGGACAGAAGTGCCCGTGCAGTACTTGGACGTGACGGACGAAGAAGCCTACGCAATCATGCTCGCGGACAACTGGGAGCGTAACACGGGTATCATGGAGGACTACATGGCTGTGGCTCGGAACATGTTTTACTTTGCATTGCGGTTGAAGTTGTTAAATGAAATAGATGATGATTCCGTGGATATATCTCCCTCTCGGAAGCAAGAGGGAACCGTACCCAGTTTTTCTTCGGAAATCGTCCATTTAGTCAGCAAAAAATTTGAGCGTTCGAGAGCAGTAGTGCGCAAGCATTTCGCGTTGTTAAAGCTAATTCCTGAACTTCAGCATTGGATTAGCGAGAAAAAGATTGGTTTCGAGGGCGGCGCCATGCTTGCCGGTATGAGTGAACAAGCCCAGCGCGATTTCATGCGCGACTATGCGGACTGGCCCAAGATTTCGGACAGCGACATCAAGGCGTTTCGGAATACATGGGAAAGCATCGTAGAACGCCAAACCAACGGATTGGGCGCGGCGGAGAAGCCGATATCGATACCAGAACCTTCATCGGAAACGCTGGTTGCAGAATGGGAAGAAATGCGATCCGACGAGAGCGTACCACACATCACGAAATACGCCTCGGATGCTTACGAGCTGTCTGTGGTTGCAGATGGGGGCCGTCATCAGCCAATGTACTCTGCAGAAAAGCGTTCGATTTCTATCGTGGACGTTCCGGAACACAAGACGTTGCTGGCCAGAAATAGGTTGGCTTTGCTCGTCAAAAAGCAAAGAAGAGCCATGGAACGAATGACGAACGAGCTGAGTCAGCAGGCCGAGGCCTTGATGGAAGAGATTAAAGAGGGCGGTCTCCAAGAGATGATGGAGGACATTGAGCAGTTGGAGTTCCACACGAAGGGCATGTTGGCGTTGATCGAAAATTTGAAGTTGCACGACCGGGAAGCGGTGCAACGACTGAGCGATATCTTTGAGGAGTTCGAAGACCATGCATAAGGAAGGAGACCTGCTCGTCGTCGATACATGGACAGGGCGAGAAGAACGCTTTTCTTATGACGAGGCGTCAGCCAAGCGATCTGAATGGTTAAGCCAGTATGAAAATCGAGAGCGCTATCGGTTTTATTGCTTATGTCGCGGTCACGAACGGATCCGACTCCATTTGGTAAAACGCGAGCATTGGCACTTGGCGTCAAATCCGGGACAGGCAAGACTACATGCGCCTCATTGCGGTTTTTATCGGAATGAGGTTGTTCGAATCGTGGAACGCCGAAAAAAGCAGTTTGGCATTGAGACGGTTGAAACGGTGAATGAAAAAGGAGAGCGCGTTGCATCGCTAATTTTCCACGTTGATGACTTTTTTTCGGCAGATCAAGAGCAAACAGAAGAGCATGAACCACCGACTCCGAACATGAGTTCAGCTGCGGAGACAGAGCGCACAATTCTTCCAGAAAAACGTATCATCGTGCGCGGAGAGCGGAAAGAACGTGGGAAGCTGACGTTTTCGGGTTTCCTACGCGAATGGTATCGAGTTGGGTTGCAATGGTACGAGCATCATCAACAGCGCCAAGCGAAAAATGTTTCCGAATTGCTGTATGGTATGTGGCGAGTGATGCTCGACGGAACGATCACGTTCCACGACGGCAAAGACCCACGTGCATTGCTCTTCATCCCCAACCGCTACGTTGAACCTTGGCACGGAGAGCGCCAGAAAATTGTCGTGGGTCAACTCGGCGATCGGAGTCGAAGTGGCTCGGGCGAATTCTGGCGTGTGGACGGGATTTACGCAAAAGGCACGTCGCTGCGCGCCAATTGGAACGTCCTCGTAAGTGAAGTCCACTTGTGTCCCAATCCGCATATCGGCGCACTAGTGGCGCTGCGAGTCAAACATGAGACGGATCAACTCATGAGCGTCTGCCCGGCCAAACAAGCGTTGATCGTAGAGCGAGATGGATGCGCTTGGGTGGATAGCTTGGTTGAATATCAATTCCACGAAATATTGATGAACGGCTTGCAGCGTCGACCGGATGTCAAGGTGGAAAAACCTCTGGAAGGGTTGGTTGAGTACGATGGACGCAGACCTGATTACGTATTGCGGATGGAAGGCAAACCGCCACTCATCATAGAGATTTGGGGAATGAGTGGGAAGACGGACTATGATGAGAGCAAAGAAAAACGGCAAGCATTCTATAGACAACTCGAGAAACGGGGCGAACTCCGTTTTCTTGAGTGGGATTCACGGAACCCGAGAGAAAGGGCTGCCGTACTTCGCAACATCGGCTTATGGATGAAGAAATAAGTATTCGGTGCGCTTATTTCTTTGAGAGATACAAATGTTGGATGACGGTGGAGGTGACAGTGGAGGACAAGCGTCGGTTGGATGCATTGGAGAGGTTGTACGAGGCATCAAAGGAGGCGAGGCATGATGTTGACACCTAGAGAAGTAGTTGAGGCAAGAAAACGTGCAGAAGAACTTCTCACACATGACGATTTGACTATGCTGGAATACAATTCATTCCATATAATAGTAAAACAGTCTGACACCAATGAGATCCTTGCCAACGCGCTTCGGGAAGCCGTTAGGGCGTTCCAACGCATGATACGTATTGCAGAAGAGTCTCCAGAGGGGGACACCATCGAAACTAGGATTGCTCGTGAGACTATCGTACTCATCGAATCCAGAGTGCCGCATGAATGGTGGGATTGTGGTAACGAGTGAGTGAATATTAACCAGAGTCTGCTAAACCACCGAAAAATGCTTGTGCAACAAAGGGCTTCGGACCTCTGATGTCGAAATCGTGTGCGTGGATTTTAGGAGCCTATTATTGCGAGGGTTTTGCAGAATGACTCCTGCGCGCGGCCTGCACACCATATATAGCGTCTAATTATCATGGAGCCCGTTACATATAGTCAGTTAAACGTTAGAAATAGAATTCTGCAAAACCCTCATTGCAATATTACGTGGCTGACCAAACATCAAGGAGGAGATTATATGCATACGTACAAAGGTAACAAGCACAAACGAAATATCCGTCCTATCAGTCCCCTTCAAATTGATACTGTTGATCAGGAAGACTCAAATATGGAGGCCGTCAAAATCACTACCGAAATCACTACTGTTGAACAGGCAGAGACAAATGAGGAGGTCGTTGAAATCACCATTTCAAAGTCAGAAAACCTTGAAATAAAAATTAAAGGATCTTCCAAAATGTCATTTTGGGGTCATGATTTAAAATTGGAAGCAATCTTGACTCTACTTGAAACAATTGACTTCAAAGACTTTGAAACGATTGAGGATCAAAAAGAATTAGCAGACAAACTCGAACAAATTCGTGAAATGATTGATGATATTATGTTCTGATACCAAAGTAGTGCCAGTGCCTGAGACCAAAACTGTGAAAAAGACGTGCCACACCGGCCGATTGCAAAGCAAGGAAGTTTGTTTGTTGTTCAGAACGAGAGCGACCTTAAAGTTATAACCTCCTTTCGCCTGCCGCTTCGCGCCTTTATTGGCGCGCTTGCCCTGGTTACTCGATGGTCGTCACATGCATCCGATTGATGATATCACTGTAGTGACTAACATGCATGAGAAACCCTACTTCGTGCGGTTCTTGGTGCACTGTGGAGTTCAACGTTTCGTGGTTGAGCGGATATCGAAATTTAAAAAGGACCTTCTTCCGGAAATCAAAAGATGGCACTTGAACTAGGCAAAGCACATCAACTACTGTGCGTTGGTAAAATCGTCACTACACGGTCTCCGAATTAGCCAAGTTGCAGTCATGCATGACGCGACAGACTCAGCACAATTGTGACGCGCAATTTGACCCGGCTCCTATCTTCGTACACGCAAAAATCTAGCAATCTAGGTATAATAGCATCGAGCATCACCTTGGGGGTTCACTCCCTGCCCGCGAAGCGGGAGGGGGTGAGGCCACATGAGTACAGCGACAGCTATCGGACTGATGATCCAATCAGTCTCGGCGACTATTGCCTTCCTGTCGTTGGTCGTGGCTTTGGTACTTGCCATAGTACGCAAGTAACCGCCCCCTAGGTTTACCGGCCTCGGGGCGGTTACTGCCTTAGAAGCTATCGTAGATAGCGGGCAGGGCCAATGCCCAGGCGATGATGCTCAAAGCGCCGGAGGCGCCAACTCCGGCGCTTTTTCATCATCACCACACAGTATTCTTTCCAGTACGCATCATGCACATGCTGCTGAACTGTTCATTCTCAGTGTACTCAAACGAACTAGACGACACAAGATAGCACTAGATGGAATGAACGATAACAAAATATAATCATATATAAAATTTATCCCTGGGAATCGATCGGGCCTTATTAACTTCTCTCCATCTCCACTCCGACCACATCCCGCACATCCACGATATGCACGCCTGCCGCCGTCCTCACGCGCAATTCCCTACCGCGCGCCGACACGCGGCCCACCAGCACCACATCCCGTTCCGGCGTAAACATCGTCACGCGCACGATGCGCCCCTCGCGAATCGCCTCGCTGAGCACATACTGCATCTCCTCCAAGCGCTCCTCGGTGAGCATCGGTCGCTTCCGTTTCATCCGTTCACGCTGGATTTGCGCCATGAGCGCTCGATGCTCTGGCAACACAAGCCGCATGGCCTCGAAGATGTTCCCGTCCCGGATGTTCATGCGTAGTGACCTCCGATTCGCAGACTCCGTTCACGCAGCTGTCCCGCGCGCGTCAGGCTCACGGCGCGCATGATGGACGTCTCGCCAAAGCGTGCGCGAATCTCGTCCACCGTCTCGTACAGTCGTGTCCGCGCCGGCACGTTCTCGAACAGCGACAATTGCAAGGTCTCACGAAATTGCAGCATGTCGACGGCCACCGACACGGCCCGCACGCCAGAACCGTCCCAGTGCTCATCCAGAAGCGCCAGGAGCACCGGGTAGAGCTCGGCTGGGTCGTTTGTGGCGCGCGGCAACGTCCTCGCTCGGTAGAACCCGCCCGTCAATCCCTCGTAGGTGAGCCCGAGACCGACACGACGTCCGGCCTGATGGGCTTGGCGCAGTCGGTGACACACTTCGTCCAGCAATTCCAGGATGACGACCGCGATTTCACTGCGCTCGTAGAAGTCTCGCGGCAACGTCGTGCGATGGGAGAATCCCTTGTGCGGCGCGTGATAACTGTCCGGATTGATGTCGCTCACGTCGATCCCGTTCGCCCAGCGATGGATGACTTCGCCCCATACGCCGAACTCGGCCTTGAGCACACCGACAGGCAAGCGTGCAACGTCGCCAATCGTCTCGCACTTGAACTTGCGTCGAAGGACTTCCGCCCGCCGCTTCAAGCCCCACATCTCCTCAACGGGCAATGGATGGAGCACAGACGGAATGTCCTCTTCTCGCCACCACACAATCCCGCCGGGCGTTTTCTTAGCGGCTTTGTTCGCCATTTTCGCAAGCCACTTATTCGGCGCAAGCCCAATGCGCGCGCGGATGCGAAACTGGTCCCAGATGCGCGCTTGGAGATTGCGTGCCGCCGCGATCGGGTCGGGGAACAAGTTTGATGGGTACGGGAAGGCGATGAAGCCCTCGTCGACCGAGAACTGTTCCTGGAACGGGAAGCACTGCTGCATGAGCATCTGGATCCGAACCGACACGTGCAAATAGAAGGCCATGTGCGGCCGCACGACAATGAGACGCGGATACAGCCGGAGCGCTTCTCCCAAGCGCATCGCATTCTCGACGCCGTATCGCTTCGCCGTCGGTGTTGCGGCGAGGATAATGCCCGAACGTCGGGCCGGGTCACCAGATACGACAAGCGGCGGGTCGGTGGAATCATCGAACTCCTTGCGCCGGGCCGCATACTCCTCGCGGCTCGCCACCTCGCACGAGGCGTAGAAGCTTTGCATATCCACCAGGCCGTAGATGAGCTTGGTCATCGCGAAATCATCCCCGTCCGCTTGGCACGATTCGCGGCTTCGGCCTCCAGCATCTTACGCATGAAGACCGCTTCGTCGTAGTGATCGCCGACACGAAACTCGACGCGGATGTCCATGTCTCCGTCCTGACGCTCAACGATGTGTAACCCTTCCGCACGCATCTGTGCCTTGACGCGCGCACGTTCGCGTACGATGTGCGCTTGGATGAGTTCGAGGATGAGAAGTTGTCGGAGTAAGGCGGTAGGCCGGTTCATACGGACACCCCTGATACGAACATATGTTCTTATAAGAAGTATATACGGCACGGGGAACAACGCAAATAACTAAATATGGTGAGAGCACCATCGGACGAGCATTGGATGATGAGGAAAACTGCAAGAGAGGCGGAGAAGAAGCGGGGAAGAGGTGTATAATATAAGTGCCCCCACTCGCGGGAACGAGTAGGGGCGACGGACGGTGTAGCGGCCGTTCGGGCCGAATGAGCTCACAGATACGGTTAAGCGATGGTCAGCTCGGTGGCACGGGCTGGCCATCAGTCTTTATCGAACTCGATGCGAAATGCAAAGAGCCAAAGGTGACCTACAGGTACAGGGATTACCTGAAGCTTAACCTTCATTCGGACCACCTCCCGTTACCCGAACGGGAGCCACACCGCCCCATGACCGGGAGGTGGTTACCACGCCCTAAGACCGCTAGGTCGTCTACGACGATTTCTATTATACGATTCCGAGCAAGTTTTTACGAACATATGTTTGTGTAAACTACGAGATGGCCTAAACTTGGCGCAACTCTTCATCTCTCACGCGCTATCCTTTCCCCAAAGGAGGCGCGTGAGACATGGATACGCAGTGCATCGAAGTTCGCTGTGGCAGTGCTCGTCATCACCTGTCGTATGAGGACTTGTTCACTCCTGAAGTTCAATCCTTGTTCGAAGAATGCTACGCACTTGGCGTCGAAGTGCGCTGTCTCTGCAACCCCGACCGTCCAGTCCCCATGCATCTGCGCCGCGTCCGCATCCGCCCTCCGACGTACACTGTCGTCACGAATCCTCTGGGCATCCATCACCCGAACTGTCCGCGGTTTCGCCAATCACGTCATCCAAGCGCGTCTCACAAAACGCGTGACGCACAAGCCGTCGAAACTACGCCAAATCACATCGAAGAATGGCTTCCGCATAGGAGGATCTTTGTGCCCACCTTAGATCAGCTGAACGACGCACAACGAGAAGCTGCAACGCACAAAAACGGTCCTTGCATGGTCGTCGCCGCGGCCGGTTCAGGAAAGACCGCCATGCTCATCGCGCGCATCCAGCATCTCATCAACCAGGGCGTAAGACCTGGGGACATCCTCGCGTGCACGTTCACGCGCAAGGCCGCGCAGGAGATGACCGACCGCCTGCTTGCCGCCGTGGGCGAACGGGGAAAGGCCGTGACCATCGGGACGATTCATTCGGTCGCATATCGCATGGTCACGCCAGAACTCGGGGAGGACTGGCGTGTGCTGTCGGACCCCACGTGGATGATCGAGCGTGTGCTGGAGGAGCCAAGTGGCAAGAATCCGCACGGCGTCGGGCCCGTGATGAAGCTAGGCGAGGCCATCTCCGCCATCGCCAAGGCCAAAGCGGACGCGCTTGGGCCGCACCAGGTGTCTGACCCTTTGACCAAGGTCTACGCGGCATATGAGACGCTGAAGGCTGAGCGTAAGACCCTGGACTTCGAGGACATGATCCTCCACGCGATTCGCCTGTTCCGCACGGACGAAGCGTTCGCGAAGCGGTGGCGTCAGCGTTGGCGATACGTCATGGTGGACGAGTTTCAGGACACGAACACGGCGCAGTGGCTGTTCTTGTTGGAACTCGTCAAGGCGCACAACAACCTATTTGTCGTAGGGGATGATTGGCAGTCCATTTACTACTTCCGCGGGGCACGCCCGGACCTCATGAAAGAGTTCCTACGTCGGTTTCCGGACGCAAAAAGGGTCACGCTGGAGACCAATTATCGCTCACACGACCTTATCGTCGACGTAGGGCGGCGCATCATCCGGTTGAACGACGGGCATCAGCTCCCTAAACGCGTGGTCGCGCACCGCTCAATGCCGGAAGGCGCGATCGCACAAATCGTGACGGTGCGCTCTGACCTCGAGGAAGCGCGCTTCGTCGCGCAGGAACTCCAGCGTCTACGGAAGGAGCACGGAGTATCCTGGAGCGATTGCGCCGTGCTCTATCGAACGAACATCCAGTCGCGGCTCTTTGAAGAAGCGCTCGCCGACGCGGACATTCCGTATCACGTGGTCGGAGACAAGCATTTCTACGAGTCGCCGGACGTGAAAATCATCCTGGACTATCTGCGAACGACGCAGGACACGTCCGATCCGACCGTGTGGGGGCACCTGCTCAATCGTCCCAAGCGCTACATCCCGATCGACGTCGTGCACGAGGTTCAGCACGGCGGATGGGAGGCGGTGGTCGCGCACCCCAAATGTCGTGCCTTTGTGACCACAATCGACACGCTTCGCCGTATAGAGGAACCTTCCAAAGCGATACAATGGTTGGTAGACAACCACCCGGGTCTAGTACGCCAACAAGATGAGGACGAACCCATCAAGTGGGTGGATTCGCTCATCGCTTCGGCGTCCAGATACAAGACCGTCGCGTCGTTTTTGCGTTTCGTGGATTGGATCATCGAGAAGTCGAAGGAGCCGAAGGACGAGGCTGTGCAACTCATGACCATCCACAAGGCCAAGGGCTTGGAATGGACCACCGTGTTCGTCGCAGGCCTCGCGGAAGGCCTGTTGCCGCACAAGAAGGCCTTGAAGGGTGAGGAACTGCGCGAAGAGACGCGCTTGTGTTACGTCGCGGCCACACGAGCACGCGACAATCTGTATCTCATGGCGGCCAAGTGGTACGGAGACAAGGAGCGGGAAGTCTCACGTTACGTGAACGCGGTTAAAAATCCGTGAGAAAGGAGGAGCAGGCGTCATGTGGACATGGCTCATTCTAGGTGGCTCCATCGTGGCGATCATCGCGCTGAACGTCATCTTCCGAGAAAAGACCCGCGCGTTCGAGCGGCGCTTCCATCGATAATTTGGCGTAAAGATGGCGCAAATCGTCCCGAAGATCATGATATGCTCAAGAAGTAAGCGAACCTTATGCGAGGAGGACAAGTATGAACAAACGGGACCTCATTCGAAAAACCGCTGAAGAGACAGGACTATCCCAGAAAGACTGCGAAGCCGTGATCAACACGCTCTTTGATACCATCCGGAAGACGGTAGAGTCCGGCGAGAAAGTCCAAATCATCGGCTTTGGAACGTTCGAGTTGCGTGAGCGTGCGGCCCGTACAGCGCGCAATCCCCGGACCGGTGAAGCGGTGGAAGTTCCGGCTCGTCGTGTCCCGGCATTCAAGCCAGGTGCCGAACTCAAACAGGCCGTGCAGGTGTGATCACAGCACAGGGACGCCCCCTGTGCCGACTGCACGAACGAACATCGTGCGGCCGGCAGAGGGACGTGCGCTAAACGATGTGGAGGGCATATCCGTGGCTATCCAACTTCGTCCGTACCAACAGGCTGCCGTCGACGCGTTCTTTCAGGCTCTGGCCGAAGGTCGCAAGCGCCAACTCATCGTCCTTCCGACGGGCGCAGGCAAGACCATTGTGTTCGGGAGTGTCGCGCGGCGCTTCCACGAAGAAGTTTCGCGCGAGCGGCCGATTCTGGTCATCGCGCATCGTACGGAACTGCTCGACCAGGCGGAACAGAAAATCCACTTCGTCTGGCCGGAGGCCTTCATCGGACGCATCCAAGGCGCTCGCAACGAGCAGCTGGGCGACGTACTGCTCGCTTCCACGCAAACACTTGTCGCAGGTCGACGGATACCCCAACCGGGGCTCATCATCTATGATGAATGCCACCACAGCCGCGCAGAGGGCGCGCTTGGCGTACTGGAGCGCTTGGGTGTGTTTGAGTCGGATGGCCCGCCGTTGCTTGGCGTAACCGCGACACCTTCACGTTCAGATCGGACGGAGTTGGGCGACATCTTCGAACACCTGACGTACGAGCGCACGATTCTCGACATGATCATGGACGGATACCTGTCGGATGTGCGCGGAGTGAAGGTTGAGGTTCCGGGTCTGAACCTTGGCGCCATTCGGACCACGGCGGGTGACTACAACTCGAAAGACCTGTCGTACGTGATGAATATCGAATCGGCACTCGATGCGGTCGTGGACGCCGTGGTCACGCACGCGCCTGGGCGCAAATGCCTCGTCTTCGCGGTCGATGTCAAGCACGCGCACGCCCTCGCGGAGCGATTTCAGAAGCGTGGCATCGCCTGCGCCGCCGTAGACGGAGCTATGAAGGCAGAAGAACGCGCTGCCATCCTCCAAGCGTTCGCGGAGAACCGCCTGTGTGTCCTCGTCAACTGCCAGATTCTCACCGAAGGCTATGACCAGCCGGACGTGGACTGCGTGGTCATTGCGCGGCCAACACGTTCCCAAGCGCTGTACGTGCAGATGGTCGGGCGAGCCCTGCGTCTCCATCCTGACAAAACAGATGCGCTGGTGCTCGATCTTACAGGTGCGAGCGACGATAAATCGCTCCAGACGTTTGCGCGTCTCATGCGCACCCAGAGAAAAACGGCGACACACGCGCTGGTCGGAGCGGAAGAAGGCGAAGATGCCGTGCCTATGGAGGACGGGGAAAGCGTAGGCGAGTGGCTGACGCGCGTGGCGCAAAAGCGGGAACTCGCGGAGCAAGTGGCACAAGCCATCAATCTGTTCGCGAACAGAAGCCGGTATCGCTGGGTGCGGGTCAAAGACAACTTCGCGATCGCGTATGGCCACGATGGCTGGGCGTACTTGTACCGCGACGGGGACGAGTTTTGGCCGGTGCTCGAACTGAAGAACGAGAAGTTCATGCCACTCCATGACCGCTCCTTGCCGCTTGAATATGCCCAAGGCGTGGTCGAAGGCTTTCTCTCGCTCTTCGAATCGTCGCTTATCACGAAGGAGGCCGACTGGCGAAATGCTCCCATGACCGAGAGGCAGAAGTACGTGCTCCAGAAGTATCGAATCCGCTACGATGATACGTGGACGCGCGGCATGGCGGCGGATGCGCTCGGACAACGATTTGCGGCGAAGCGGGTGCGCGTGCTGCAGAAGAACTTCGACGCGCAAAAATGGCGGGATGTCTTAGCACAGCCGCATGGGCAAGCGTGGCTGGAACATCGGCTCATGGCCTTACGCGCGCGTGCACAGTCTCGAGCACGCGTAGCGCAAACCAGCTAAGGATGCCTAGGTGTTGCGTTCTTGGAGTACCTGGCGGATGACTTCCACATGTTCATCCAACTCCTCCAAGCGCACTGTCCAACCCGTGCGGTCACCCATCAATATGGCTCGTTCCATTCGCTCCACCAGATGTACGAGTTCCAGGGTATCCATCCGCCGATAGGTAGAAAGCAGCTCGGCTATTCGATCTTGTTGTCTCCGGCGGCTTAGCTCACGCCACTCCCGCTGATGTTTCACGGACTGGATGAGCCACGGAATCGCCGTCCGCACGAGCTTATCGGCTGAGCCAAATGTAAGGCGTCCACCGCGCTTTGTCGCACGAAAGGGACACACGTACGGTTTGCGTGGGTTCGTGCCCGTCTTGAGTCTTGTGGTATCTTGTGTGGGTACAGGAAACAGATTGCGCACGAGTGCATCGTGAACTTCCGCCAGGATGTCTGGCTCTTCGTCAAGGCCTTCAGTTTCCTCGCACCAAATTGCCTCGACGTCGGCCTTCGTCAACTCGTCACTCGACCGCACAGACGCCCTTCGCCTTGGTTGCTCATGTATCGTTAACTCGTCCTGTGAGGCTTCCTTCGTCTCCTCCAAGGGATGTGGAGGGTCCGAAAGAGCAGGCGGCGTCCGTAGAGCAGCAAGTTCCGCCTGCAACTGCGCGACCTGTGCGCGTAAGTTCTCGTTTTCTTCGCGTAACCGGGAGAGTTCTTTCAACACGGACGGTTCATCTTGTGCGATTTCTTGTTCTACCGGCGGAACTTTGCCAAAGTACTTAGTCAAGCGCCGTCCATCCACGGTCTTCGAGCCATACCAGTACGGGCCGTGGCCAGGGCCTTCTCGGCACACACGACAAGCCGATTTCCCGCACCTGCGATATTGTGCTGCAATGCTCCACCCGTCGTATCGGATCGCCATGTCACACACCACCGATCATCCGTCTCATGATCGTTATGATATCCATTTGGCACAAGAACACACAAGATGCGCGCGAATATTGGCGTAAAGTTGGCGCAACATACACACCGCTCCGTGCTACATTCACCTCGAGATCGTCCCATCTCACGGCTGAGCCTGTGATACCCTGAGCCAGGAGAGGAGAGATGGAAAGATGATGGGTCGTTCCCATATGGCCATTGGCGCAGTCGGGGCGGTTGCGGCGACACCACTGGTTTTACATGAGCGCTGGGAGTCGTTGCGGGATTTACTCACGCATCCCTGGGCCTCGATGCCGCATATCGTCGTCGTCCAGGCTGCGTTTGTCGCGGCTACGGTGGTCGGAGCGCTGGTGCCGGATTTGGATCAGCAGGATGCCAAGCTGACCTACACCATCGAAATCGTGTTTGGCCTGCCGGTTTTGGCCCTGGCCATCGTGGTAATGGTGCTCATGCACTGGGCGACGTCGCTCACCGCATGGGGCATAGCACTCTTGCTCATGTTCATCTTCGGCGCAGCGCACAACGTCACGCGCATGCTCGGCTTGGGCGCCCTTGCGACCATTTTGCTCGACTTGGCGTACCACCATCGCATGCCGATGGAAGCCGCGGTATTGCTCGCCGCTTGGATGGTGGCGACGATGCCGGCCAAACACCGGACATTCACCCACAGCCTGCTGGGCCTCGCTGTGTTTGGAGCGGGCTGTTACCTGAGTGAGCCGGCGCTGAGTCACTTGCACCTGGGCGTTGCCGCGTACGGCCTCATCTTGGGGTATGTGCTCCACATGGCGGCGGACTTCATCGCGGGCGGTGTACCGCTCCTTTGGCCGTGGGGAAAGCGCCAAGGCGTGCACCTGGTGAAGTCGTTCAGCGCTGTCGACTACCTCATTGGTGGCATCGGGATTTTCACGTTTGTTGGACTCGCACTCGTGTAGCGAGCATGAACGCGGGCCACTACGCTCGCCAATACGCTAGCGAGCTTTCATGCTAGCTGGCACAATTGCTAGCTAGTGTATGCGCTAGCTTATTGGCGAGCAAAGCGAAAGGAGCATCGACGCATGCCGGAAGTCCCTGCGCTTGTGCGCGTAAGCATCGCGCATTCGACGTGGTTCATGGTCGTCATTGGCGCAATTGGCGCGTTTGCGTTGTATCGATCCGTCTTTCGCGCGCTCGGGCGCATGGCTCAACTCGGTACATTGGCCGTCATCGCCATGGCCGGGTTTGGCGTGGTGAAACTGCATGGTCTGATCGCAGCGTGGCAGAACCGTATGCTGCATCCAAGCACGCCGAAGGCCGCAACCACCGCGACCAACAGCCATGCAATCATCAACCCGCTCACATCCGGTACAGGGCCAAAGCTCCCGCTTTCCGCACTGAACGCGACAAACCCGCTGGTGCATGAGAATGCCTGGGTGATCGCGTTGGCCTTAGTGGCCGGAGTCCTCGGCCTACTGGCCTTCTTCGTATATCGAGGCCTGTCTCCAACAGCAAAAGCGCAGTTCTTGCAACGCATGCAGGCCACGGATTTCGATAGGAGCACCCATCGTCGTGATGACGATCCGAACAAGTTTTCACTCGTCGGGGTCGAAGTCGGCATCCGAAAAGATAACGGCCGACCGATTCGCATTGAAGGGAAAGACCGGTTTATCAACACCTTAGTGCTTGGTTCCACCGGCACGGGGAAGACAAGCCGTATCATGCTCAAAGCTGTGTACCAGGACCTTCGTTCGATGGCAAACGGCACTCCCATGGACGTGATCGCGATGGACCCCGACGGCGGATTCGCACAAGCCGCAGTGAACATGGCGAATCAGTTGGGCGTGGAGACCATCATCATGGATTTGCGCGGCACGATGCCGAGTACGGTGTCGTTCAGCCCGTTCGGTGGCGAGATTGCGGACATCATCGACAATGTGCGTGCTGCACTCCAAGAGAAGATGGGCAAGCAGGACGGGTTCTTCCAAAACGCGCAGGACGACTTGGTGCGGACGGTGATACAGGTTCAGGTGCCGCTTTGGCCAGAAGCGGACTTCTTGCAGTTCGCAGATCTGGTGACCGATCCGCTCCACTTCCGTGCGATTTGCAGCATGGTGCAAGACTGCGCGGCTCAAGAAGCGGGGACGGCGAAGAAAAAGCGCAAGAGCGAAATGGATGAGGCCATGAGCATGTGGGAGCACGAGCGACCGGAGGTCGAGGCCCGATTCCATAGGCTCACTCCGCACGAAAAGAGCATGGTGCTTTCGGCAGCGCGCTCGTTCCTCATGGACACCGCGACCGAACAGAAGCTGGAGAAGTTGGAGACCATCACGAAAGGCCTCAAGATCGTCGTCAATGAGTTGGCGACGAACCCTCGCCTGCGACAGGTATTCAAGACAGACGAGCTCCCGCCGTTTGACTTTCAGGGCTTTCTCGCGGCAGGCAAAGAACAACCTGGGCGTTTGGTCGTGGTCGTGACGGGGAACCGTCCGGCCGGCAAACTCTTCGGCAAGCTGTTCCTGGTCACCCTCAAGATGTACGCGCTCGAACGCGAAGGCACGGAAGATACGCGCCGACCCGTGTATCTCTACGTCGACGAATTCGCCGTCTACGGCACCGAGTCGTTCACCGAGATGTTCTCCCAAGCGCGCAAGTACCGCGTCGGTATGATGCTCGCCATTCAAGCGCGAGCGCAGCTCCTTGATGTCAGCAAGAAGTTCATGGACGTCGTGGAGGGGAGCTGTCGCAACAAAATCTACTTCCCGGCCCCGTCTCCGGATGATGCGCGCTTCTTGGAGCACGCGCTGGGATCCGTGAAGAACATTCGCGAAACCTATTCAGAAAACAAGCTCAGCTGGTTCTTTGACACCCGCAACTTGGACCGGCGCGTGAGCACCCAGGAGACCATCGACCCGCGGTATCGCTTGGAGGACATCTCCTACGGGCTTTCCAAGGACGAGGCGATTTTCGCCATGACCGTGGACAATCAGGTGCAGGCGCCCTGTGTCGGCATCACGTCGTACGCAGATGAATGGGTGAAAAAGCAACGCGGATTCTTCGACGTGCGCCGTTCGCAGAACAGATCGCAACGACAGCCGACGCCTATCAACGTAGCGGTAAAAGTCGTCGAACATGGGGTATCAGAAAGGCGGTCTATGCCGGAACCTCGTGACGAAACCTATGTCCCAAGTCCTGCATCGCCGTCGAAGGTACGACCCACGGCAGATCGGAACGCGAAAATCAATGTTCAAGCCTTCGCGCGCGCGATCCAAGAGGCGGCTTTCCATATGTCCGATGCGTCGCGCGCCGATACCGTAGATGTCGAGCCAGTCGAAACTCACACGGAGACATCGCCCCAACAGGGGGAAACAAGCCCATATGCGTCGCCGAATGAGTCGACAGCGCAAGAGGCCGAGAGACCCATAGAAGAGCCAGCCATTGTCCGTATCGACTTACGGCCTCAGCGACCGCCGAAACGTTGCCCACAGTGCGAAGCAGAACTGACCTTGACGCCGGATGAGCGCAAATGGCGGTGTCCGCGGTGCGGGTTTGAACGGAAGAATCGATGATGGCGTAAAGTTGGCGCAAACCTCCGACAGCATTGGTGTATGGTCATGATAAGAAAACAAAATTTGAAAGGTGGTCACACACATGTTAACGGACATCAAGTTAGAGCGTCATGCAGTTCCTTATGCGCCAGTTTGGATACCGGGAAGGGAAAGAACCGGGAATGTCCTCGTTGAAGGTGGCCCGGGAACTGGAAAGACATATTGCCTGAAGACTATGCTGCATCAAGACATTCAAGCGATGGTTGACGGACAACAAGACTGCAGAATGATTGTCATCTCACCGGAAGGTAGTATGTGTGACATCGAAGATTGCACAAGTAGATTGCAAGTGGATTGGATCAAAATTTACTCTAGGGCCTTGCATGTAAGCTCTCCATATGAAAAAGCGTTTTTCAGTGCTTTACGAAACCTTCTAATGGTGAGCCCGGATGATTCACAGTCCACATGCGACCGGGTACTGGCCGAATACGGGTTATTGAAACCATTCCTATATTGCTCAAGGCAAAACACCAAAATTGTCTCGTTGTATACAGGATATCAAGAGATCGACACATTCATCGGCGCAGCGTTTGTGCATTATCTAGCTTGCAACATGAGCAAAATCACGATGAAGCCAACCATTCTGTATGTTGATGAACTTCACCGTTACGCTGCCTATGCGCCACACGCAGTAGCGAAGTTATTTGAGTGCGGAGCAGAGCATGGAATATCTTTGATCGCCGCAGTTCAGTCCACAGAACAGCTGAACACCGCGGAATCGCCATGCCTGAGTGAATTGGTCAATCGAAACACTCGCTTTCATGTGAAGATGCGAACCTCAGAGGATAGAGATACACTCCGCCTCGCACCCAATCAGGCGTTGTGGATCACAAGCACAACAAGGCATGTTATCGAAGTATCTCCTCAATTTAGAAATTAATAAATAATCAATTTGACCAAGTGAACGAGGTGAATACTATGGAAAATTTGCGTGCTGTATACGTAAACACGTTTGCAGAGGGTTCGCGAAGCACAGATCCCATTCAATTGAGCGTTGATGAATTGAAGATGGCCGCGCGAGGATGGAAACGCGCAAAAACAGTTATCCATGTGCATCTCTTAGGTATGCAGCAGAAACTTGTAGATGGTACGACACGAGACATTCTCGTTGGAGACATTGGCCCAGCCAAAGTCATGCTCCCCGTTGACCCAGAATATTCGGCGTTGGAAGATGGCGAAGATCCTATGTCCCTTACAGATCGTTGGATTTGTGGAATCGTAGAAGACTTTGACCTACAGGACGAAGGGGATTCGACCATTCTTCTAAATCGCAAGAAGGGTTTAGAGCGCCTGAGAGAATTGAATGCGGAACGAGTTAGCAAACCCGGAAATCGAGCAATTGGCGTGATCGTTGGAATTCGAAGGGGCGCATATGTGTTGAATGTTGGCGGTTATACAGCCCTCATGCCTAAAGCGTGGTACGACTGGGATGACTCCAAGCGAGATCAGGGGACGATTGGAGAGGAGTTCCCGGTTCAAATCCAGCCATCGAAAGTCGAGGATCGAATCGTCGTCAGTCGATGCCACCTGATGGAGAATCCGAATGTCCCATCGTCACTACGATTTGACCGCGGCACGATTCTCCGTGCAACGGTTGCCTTCATTCGGAATGGGTTAATCAGGGCTGAGGTCTATCCAGGATTCCTCGTGAGTGTAGACCCCGTGATTCTTCGACAAATTCCGAAACCTGGAGATCGAATTACTGTTCGAATCTTGGGCCAGAACAAAAATGGCTATTATGGGATGATGGTCGATCACCAACCGCAAAGTGTTGGATGAATTGTCTGCTCGCGTAGACCTGAGAGGCACCTGTACCAGGACGGGTGCCTCTCGGTATGTATACACCGTATTGACAAATACCCATTGTCTTCAGATAATGATGGCATAGCGGAATTCCCCATTGAAAAAATCCGGAACGATCCGGATGTCCTTGCTCGGGAGAGTACGAGTAAGGACTGCACGTGGGTGGAGGAGTACGTAAATCAGAGCCTCTTCTGAAACGTACGCAACGAGCGAAGAACTGGGTGGGAGTAGCACAAGCGAAGAACCCCAGGGAGTAGCGAAGTGGCCTCCAGCGTTTCCCTCCGCGCAGAGCGAACGCCGTGCAGTACAACCATGAAGAGGCAACCATTAAGCTGCGATGCTTAATGAGATGAGCGTCTGGAGAGGGACCAGACCCCGACGCACAACGGGTTAGGTGCGGAGCGTCCTCACATATATCATGGCTGAACGTCCGCGGGCATGATATGTGGAGAGGGTTCAAACGCAATGAGGAACGCGGACGCTTGATAACCGGACCATGTAGGTCTGTGGGTGAATGTGCATCGCGAAGAAGCGACGGAGTACCGATGGAGTAGCCTAGCGAAGAAATCGGGAAGAAGTCGTGGAGTAGCGCCTACGGTCGACGGGATTTGCATGCCGTCGAGCCTGTAATTTGATATGCGCACACCGTGCGCACCGTGCAAAGCCACGGAGACACGTGACAAGCTGGTTTGTGCCATGCGAAGGCATGGGCAGGCGAGCTTTTATTCGTGTTTCCGTGGCTTTTTGCATGTGCACGGAACACGAAAGGAGGCGATGGAACCCCATAGAGGCGCGCGAACCACGTGCACATTCGCCAAGCGAAAATCAATAGGGAGGTGGGCGTCATGGTCAGCATCGAAGAAGTAGCTGCACGCAACGGCCTCGTGTTGTACCCGACGTCCCGACCTGGCCAATGGAAGGCTCACTGCCCCGTATGCGGGGACCAGGGCCGCAACTTCCATCTGTACGTGTCGAGTGTCAAGGACACGTTCTACTGCCACAAATGCGGGGAAAAAGGCGGCGCGGTCGCCTTTCACGCATGGCTGCGCGGAATCTCGTTCGAGGCAGCGAAAGCCGAACTGTACCCGCAGGGGACACGGAAGCGCAACCTACACCCCGCAGAACGGCTCACCGCCGCCCAACTCGCCGAGCTTGGCTTCACGACGCGCAAGCCGTGGCGCATGCCAAAAGGCGTGGACCCACTGGCATGGCGACGTCAGCGCAAAGCAATGCTCGATTGGATTTGGGAAGAATACCAGGGGCATGAGCGCTTCAAGCGCGAGCAGACCGAGCGGTTGATGCGGCTGCTCACGAACGCGCACGAGTCAACATGTGAACAGCCGACAGGAGCGTGAATCGTTGAAATCGCTCAGTCAACGTTCCCGATACACCTCGTGTTACAATGGAAACACGGAGGTGTTCATCGTGGAAAAGAAGGACATCCACCAACAAGCTGTCATTCTCGGCGATGAATTTCGCTTTCTCCTGAACGAGGATGATGCCATTTACGATGAAACCTTCGGACACCTACTGGAATCTGATGAACGTGCGTCGAGGGCAAATTTATCTGATGAAGGTTCAGTTCAGTGATCTGAGCGGCGAAAAAATTCGCCCTGTGGTGGTCATCGGGACGGACCGTGTGGATGATGATGTGACTGTCGTCTTCGTCACCTCATCGCCGCCTCGACTTCGTTACGATGTCCAAATCACAGAATGGTCAGTAGCTGGACTGCTCAAACCCTCGACCGTACGCGCCTCTAAATTCCTCACCGTCCACAAAGGACGATTCCTCAAACCTCTTGGAACCCTAACAGATAGCGATCTCCAAGCTGTCATGACAGCTGTCAGGTCGTATCTTCTCTAAATCTCAATCGCCCAAAGCGACCTCCCATCCGTTCGTATACGTGATGGAGCCCGCTTCGTGCACGACATAAGGAGGTCTTCCTATGGCGCTTCCCGAACGCCAGCTTCCACGTGCGTATGGCGCCGGTGTCAACATGGTCATGGACTTCGGCGCACTGCGTCAGCGCTTGGAGGAGCTTCGGCAATTCGTAAAAGAGTACATGGTGCCCGGCGAAGACTATGGCATCATCGGCGACAGCAAACCCACTCTGTTCAAGCCTGGCGCGGAAAAGCTCTGCGACGTGTATGGGCTAAGCGCCGGAGAAGCACATATCGAGTTCACGCGCGACGATACGAAAACTCCCATTTACATCAGCTATCGCGTATCTTTACCGCTCATCAGCCGAATCGACGGGAAAATCATCATGGTGGGCGTTGGCTCCGCGAACTCGTGGGAGAAGAAATATCGTTGGCGATGGGTGACCGAACGCGAATTGCCCCCGGACTTACCCAAGGAAACCCTCAAACAAGCCACATTCGACGGCAAGTACGGTTCGTACATCAAGTACCGCATTCCCAACGACGAAATCGACGACCTCGACAACACGCTCTTAAAGATGGCCAAGAAGCGCGCCCTCATCGACGCTGTGCTCTCGGCTACTCGGTCAAGCGCGTTGTTTACGCAGGACATCGAGGATCTCGAGGATCTAACCATTCGACAGCCGGAATCGGTTGACCGTCGGCAGCGGACACAGCCCGACCGTTCGACCGGTAGCCCGGACATCTCCCAGGCCCAAAAGAACCTCATCCTCCGTAAAGCCCAGGAACGAGGGATGGATACGGAGGCCTTGAACGCGTTCGTGCTCCAGGCAACAGGAAAGGGCGAACTCGACTCACTGACGAAACAAGAGGCGAGTAAGCTCATTGACCTTCTGACCTCGGGGAAACCACGCGAACGCTGAAACCATACGAAGGAGCGAATGAAACATGCTCAACCGCGTGATCTTGATCGGCCGACTCACAGCCGATCCAGAATTGCGCTACACCAACAACGGTACCGCCGTCGCATCCTTCACGCTTGCCGTGGACCGGATGCGTTCGAATTCGAACGGCGAACGCCAGACGGATTTCATCAACATCGTCGTCTGGAATAAGCTCGCCGAGTTGGTATCGCAATACCTGCAAAAAGGCAGGATGGCCGCAGTCGACGGCCGCCTCCAGATTCGCACATATGAGAACCGTGATGGCCAGCGCGTGCGCGTGGCCGAAGTGGTCGCGGAAGGCGTACGGTTTCTCGACCGTGGAGAAGGCAATCAAAGCGCCAAATCTGCGTCTGCCGCTCCACCTGTGAAAAACAACACCTCGCCGGCTCCGTCGAAGCAACCGGACTTCGGTCCATACGACGATCCGTTTGCGGACGATTTACCGCCGGGCTTTGAAGAGGACTTACCGTTCTAGTCACACAACGGAAGGAGGGGCGCCCTCTCGTTCAAACGGCGAGAGGGGGCACCCTCGGACCGTTGAACGGTGGGCACGAAGTTGTCTCGGCGTTGGCAAACTCTATGGGATGAACTATCGGATATCCTGGCTCGCCATCTCATTCAGAAACGAGTGAGGTGGTCGAAACACGCGAAAGAGCAGATGGAAGACCGGAACATCTCACAGCAAAGTGTCCAATACGTTGTGACACGCAATGTTGCAAATGAGATGTACGGTGCATATGAGTACCCCCATGGTCCTAATCCATATGCAAATCCAGACCCGGTGTTCTCCATCACCGGAACTGACGCTTCTGGACGTTGGATTACGGTAGCCATTGCGGTACAAAATCGGGGTGGAAGAATCGTCTTTACGATTGTCACGGTTCTTGAGCCCGGACCGCATAGTCGTCATCGAAAGCAATCATGAGGCCTTCAACGCTGTACTATAATGGGGTTCAAATGAATCCCGTACGCGGAGGGCCATCCATGGAGGATAAGAAAGTGTTGAAAACCGTTATTCGCAACGGCGTGACTTTTGACAATTACCCGGTTTACGTGAGCGAAGCCTATGGCGATTCCTACCTCATGAAACATGAGGAATTGGCTGAACAAATTGCGTCTTGCATTCCGCAAGCATGGAGAAAAGCCGCACGGTTCGATTGCAACTTGATTGCGGAATTCCAGGATGACATGGATGAAACATCAGAGGATGAACAGCGCCTTCTTAGCAAATTCGAGCGCTGGATGAGTCGACACAATTAACCCTGAGCACGAAGTCTTCAAACATCCCGCACGATGCGGGGCTTTCCCACACAAGCCCCGGCATCGTCCGTGGGCTTGTGTGATCTCACACCACCCACGGAAGGGATGATTCTGCATGAAAATCCTCAGCATTCAACTGGAGAACTTCCGCTCGTTTACGGAGGCCTCGTTCCAGTTCCACGACATCACCGTCATTTCCGGCCACAACGGCGCCGGGAAATCCACCCTTGCAGAAGCCGTCGTCTGGTGTCTTTTTGGAACCGATATCGCCGGCAGGCAGAAACAAGATGAAAAGCTCATGCGCTTGGGCGAAAAGCGGATGGCAGTCACTGTCACGTGGCTCATTCACGGCAAGTCCGTTGTCATCTCGCGCACGCGCGCATCTCGACAGGGCTCGACGCTCCTCGTGAACGGCAAACGCGCACAGCCCGGCCAAATCGAAGGATGGTTCGGCACCGTGCAGGAATTCCTGTCGGTGTTCGTCCCCGGCTACTTCAGCTCCCTGGAGCCGAAGGAAGCGAAGACCGTGCTTTCGCGCTGCGTGCCAGACATCCCGAAAGAAGATGTGCTGGCTCGCATGACGTCCGTACACGCGTCGATGCTTGCGCGCGATCAGTTTGTCATGGGGCTCGACTCGATTGAGTTTGCCATGCAGAAGGTGCGCGATGAGATCAAGGAATGCGAAGCGGAACGCTTGCGACTTGAAGGGCAATGCCAAGCGTATCAGGCGGTTCTGCGTCGCGGCGAACCGCAACCGTACGTGCCAAGCGTGACGGATGAGGAACGCGCTCGATATGAGGCCGCGAAACGGGAACTCATGGAGCTCGAAGCCTCGCAGGGGAACCGAAAGGAGCGCCTGCGCGACCTGTACGCTCGCCGTGACTCGCTTGGGCGAGCGTTTCGAGCACTTCGCGATAGCCTCCCACAGGCGGATACGCACTGCCATACCTGTGGTCAGCCGCTCCCGGAAGATCAGGCGGCTCGCATCTTGCAAGAGATCGCGCAAAAGCGCAAAGCTTCGCTTGCCAAGATGAAGGAGCTCTACGACGAGGGGAACCAAGTCCAGGCTGAGATTGCGAAGCTCGAGGCTATGCCGGACTACGACGCTCCACATCCGGAACTCGTGGAATTCGTGCAAACCATGGAAGCGCGCCTCAAGGATGAACACTACCGCGAAGTGGCCTATGCGGCGCAGCTTCGCGCGTATGAGCAGGCGAAGGGGCACTTCACCCAAGCGCAAGAAGACTTGCAGGCGACCGCGGAGCACCTCGAAGGTCTCAAACAGCGGCTTCAGGCACTCCAAGAGTTTCGCTTCGAGTACCTGCGCGCCCAACATGAGCAGCTGAACGGCCTGTTCCGCCATGTTGCTATCCACCTGATGGACGTGAACAAGGAAACAGGCGAGGTTCGCGAGGCGTTTCGGATTGAGTGGAAGGGTCGGCCCTATCGGCTCTTGTCCTACTCGGAGAAGATTCGTTGCGACATCGAGATCGGACGCGCCCTGGCTCAAGCCAAGGGTGAAGCGATGCCCGTCTACGTCGATAACGCCGAATCTGTGCAACGCCTGATGGACGAGACGTTCAGCGGCCAGGTGATCGCGGCGTACGTCGCCGACGGTCCGCTCACCGTGTCCAAGATGCCAGAAGCACAGGGAGCATAAGACATGCGCCTTATTCCTGCCTTCTTCGCATCCGACGATGACAAATTCGTCCTCCGGCAGATTCTCAAATATTACCTCGATGGCACCTTACCGAACGTGCTCACCGCACATCGGGGCGACATCGAGCAATGGGAGCGTGAGCCACATGAAAAGCCTCTACGTGTTTGACCCACACGCCGTAAAACGGATCATCCAACGCCGCCTACCCGTCGAAGCCGTCGTGCAAATCGCGACGTTCGGCGTGACGGTGCAGGAAAGCAAGAAGCGGTGCATGAAGCGCGGCGATGTGTATGGGAAGCCCGTGCATGTGGTCGTGGCGAAGCCGAACACCATCCTGACGGTGTACGTGGCCGATGAGTGGCAGAGCACCATCACGGTGCAGCGTTCCCGTCGGCCGGCTTTGGCGCACTAACCTCATCAACCCCACCCGCCAATCGGGGTTTTCATCACCCTCGGGCGGCGGGTCCCGTGGGTGAAGTTCACCCACGGAGGGGATGACCATGCGGAAACTCAACCAATATGCCGGCTGGCTCGCCATCGCGACCTGCTTGATCAGTTTGCTCATGCTACGCTTCGTTCCGCCCGTTTTCACGGGTTGGACCAATGTCATCGTAGCCCCTGGGCAAACGCTGTGGTCGCTTGCCGAGAAGTGTCCGGCCAATCCGTGGGATGTGGTGAATGCCATTGCGGCACAGAACCACATCTCCCCGGACGAACCCCTGCAACCAGGCGAAGTCCTGCAAGTGCCGACGAAAACGTCGCCCTTCTGGACTCGGCTGGTTTTTTCATTTGAAGGAGGGAATCACGCATGAAAGCGACCTTTCGCCATGGAGATCTCGAGAAAATTCTGCGCCAGCTGCTTCGCGTGGTGCCGAATTCGACGAACAAGGCCGTCCTCAAGCACGTGCTGATTGAGGCCAAGCGAGAGGAAGATCGCGTGGATTTCTACGCTTCCAGCGAGGACATGTCCCTTCGACGCACGCTCTGCGTCGAAGCGACGGACTCGAGCGTAGAGATTGCGCGGTCTGGTTCGTGTTTGCTCCCAGCGAAGGAGCTGTACGAGGTAATCAAACGGGCTAATGGCCCTATCACAGTAGAGACCACTACAGACCGCACGGTCATCACGTTTGGCAAGACCAAGTTCGAGCTTGTGGGTTTGCAGCCACGTCTCTTTCAGCCTTACGGTGATGCAGATGACGAGGTGACCACCGCCACGGTGCTCGCACCGCATCTGTATCGACTGATTCGACGAACGAGCTACGCTGCAGGCAAAAGTCAGACACGACCCATTCTCACGGGCGTGCAGCTTACCTTGGCGGACGGACATCTGTCGGCGGTGGCGACCGACGCGCTTCGCTTGGCGCAATACACCGTGTCTTGCGAAGACGTGAACGGCGAGGACCGACAGCTGGTGATCCCAGCGGTCTTGCTCGACACACTGGCCACGGCGTTGCCCGCATCGGATGACGATGAAGAAGTCACCTTCACCCTTGGCACCTCGTCATGCACGGTGTCGTGGGGAGATGATGCCTTTCACATGGCGCTTCGAGGCTTGGAAGGCACGTATCCAGATACCGCGCGACTGATTCCAGAGCGCACAGCCCATCGCGTGGTGGTCGAGCGCCAGGCGCTTCTTACGGCTTGTGAACGTGTGGCGATTCTGTCCGAAGCGGACCATCAGCGAGCCGAGTTTCGGTTTACGATGTCCGGCCTCACTGTGTCCGCCACGTCGACGCAATACGGTCACGCCGAGGAAACCCTGGAGACGATCCAAGGCACGAAGGACGATGTGGAGCTCCTGTGCAACGTGCACTATTGGATCGCGGCGCTCAAGGCGTTAGACGGGATCGCACAGGTTGAAATCGGGCTCAACGGGCCGTTACAGCCGTGTCTTCTGCGTCCTGTCGGTGAAGAAGGGGTAGGCCTTATCGCAACAGTGGCCCGCTCCTCGGCGCCTACGGAAACCAAGCGCCAAGCTAGCTAAATTTCTCACCTTTAACCCGTCGCACCGGGACTTACACTTCCCCACCCGGTGCGTCCGGGTGGAGGTCGGGAGGAAATCAAACATGTCATCCATCACCGTCGTCCGGGTAGAACTCGTCAAGGAACGATCACTTGAATATGAAGGTTCGCGGCTAATCCGGTGCGCCGAAGACGCAGCAAACATCCTTCGAGGTTACATCGGCAACGCGGATCGTGAAATGTTCGTAGTGATGGTCTTATCAGCCAAGCACATCGTCAACGCGATCAACACCGTTAGTCTCGGGATACTTGACTCCTCTATCGTGCATCCACGGGAAGTATTTAAACCCGCGATTCTGAGCAATGCTGCATCGGTGATCGTGGGACACAATCATCCAAGCGGGGATCCCGAGCCAAGTCCAGAAGACGTGGCAGTGACGCGCCGACTTGTGGATGCGGGAAAAATTCTAGGCATTGATGTTTTGGATCACATTGTCATCGGAGACGAAGGACGGTTCGTCAGTCTCAAGGCAAGAGAATTGCTCTGAGATCTGAGACCTCTGAAACGAAAACAGAGGTAATGAAAGCAACATACGAAGGGAGGAAGCCCCCCTCATCACCGCCAGGGGGGCTCCCCCTTGTGGTGATCGAGCGGGACGTGAACCATGAATGAAAAGGTGAAAGCAGCCATGGAGCGCTTGGAGCATGGCCTAGAAACACTCCTCAGTACAGAGGAATGGCGCAAGTTTCTTCAGTTCCAAGCAGCATTTCACCATTACAGCTTCTCGAATACGCTGCTCATCATGTGTCAGAAGCCCGATGCAACCTATGTAGCGGGATACAATACGTGGAGGGAGCTGGGCCGCTACGTCAAAAAAGGCGAGCACGGCATTGAAATATTCGCGCCGTTGCTCAAGAAAAAATCAAACAAGGCGGATATACCTAGAGAGGAATCCGAAGAAACGTCACAGGAGGAAGAGAACAAGCGTATCATCTACGGCTACCGCATCGTGTACGTGTTTGACGTGTCGCAGACGGATGGCAAGCCGTTGCCAACCGTGGAGAGCCCGCAAATTATCTCGGGTGACAGCGACCTGTACGAAAAGCTGCTTCAAGTCTGTCCCTATCCGGTTTCTGAGGTCGTGTCTCTCGGAAGTGCAAGGGGAGAATTCGATTTGGAGACAAATCAAATCAAGATTGTCCAGACACTACCGGAGGCACACAAAGCGAAAACGTTGATACATGAATGGGCTCATGGCCTTTTGCACACCAACGGTCCATTAAATCCAGCACACAAGCCACTGATCGAGCTCGAAGCGGAATCGACCGCATTCGTGGTTTCTCATGCGCTGGGACTCGATACCACAGACTACTCGTTCGCTTACATCGCCGGATGGAGCGGGAAAGAGGCCGTGAATGCTCTCAAGGCGTGCGGCACGAGGATACAGCAAGCCGCGAACAGTATCTTACTGGCGTTGGAAGATCAAGCGCAGGATTTCAAAACCGCCATGTAATCCACGCGACAGGAGGAGCGTTCATTTCCATGTATACGTCCCTTCTTGCGTTCCGTACAATGAAGGCGGAGGGATGGCGTATGTCCGATCCGTCAACCGCTCAGAAAATATCCAGGTTTGTACACCGCCTTCGTACCAGAAGACAAGTTTTAGTCAACCAGTTGAACTTACGAGAAATGCAAGATAGCAGACAATTCCTTCAAGGCGAACTGAGTGCGATTGATGCCATTCTGCAAGAAATGATTGAGGAGTTTGACCTTTCGTCAGCGTTGTCAACTGCAGAGGATATCACTGAAGAAGCATGGCTACATGCTTTGGCCCGAAACCCGGCCTTCGAGTTCTTGGCCGATCCGAGTGAAGATCTATACACCGTAGAAGATGGGAAGCCGATTCTTTATGAAGATGAAGCATAAAATCGTGCTCATCCCATTTCCGTTTGATGACCTACAGTCGCACAAGGTGAGACCAGCCCTGTGTCTCACCGATCCAATCAGTGCCCATGACCATGTAGTGGTTGCGTTCATTAGCAGTCAAGTGCCGACGCATCTACTTCCAACAGACATCGTCTTACGGGCGGGCACGGATGCGTTTGCACCAACGGGTTTGAAAGTCTCGTCCGTGATTCGGTTACATCGAATGGTAAGCATGACAACGAGAATCATCCGGTATGAGTTAGGACACATCGCAGACGAAACTCGTGATCTTGTAGAGAGTAAACTCATCCAGCTGTTTAACCTTCAACATCGTTTGCGATAACACATCGCCCTTGCACCACACCCGAGTCACGCGGGGATACACCTACCCATCCCCCGTGACATCGGGGATGGGCAAAGGAGCGAACCGATATGTACGAAAAGGCTGTTGAGAAAATCACACTGGAGATGAGCGCCAACGAGCATCATCCGTATGTCCAGGTGATCGGACGCTTTTTGTTGGTGCACCTCGAACAGCACCCGGAACACGCGAAGAACCTCCTCGAGGAAGAGAAAACCATCCTCAAAAGCCTTGACACCATGCGACGTTACGCGGAAACGCAGCGTGTGGGCAATGTGGCCGTAATTTCAGACGCGGACGGATTCGGCATCGTCCTCCAATATTTTGATTGTTGGGACGGCAAGCCCTTCGAGATTCCGCCCGAGCCACAACCGCCCGCCCGAGTCGCCGCACCGACACGCGTAACGTCGGCCAAATCAGCCCAAGCGTCCAAGAAGTCGACGGCGCCAGCTTTAACCCAACTTTCGCTCTTCGACGATGCGGAAGGAGGCGAGGCCCTGTGAGCCACGACTTCTTCGCGCATTTTCCGACGGAACCCAGCGCAGCGCTGATCGAGTACGCACGAGACGTCGCGTTCCTCAGGAGTCGCTACCTGTTTGTCTGGCGCGACGGAAAGGTTCAGATGGCGTACTGCACGCATTGCCGCGAAACCTATCCGCTCGGTTCGGACAAGGACACCTATCGGCATAACGAACAAGCGACGTGTCGCCAATGTGGATCGACGTGCGTAGTCAAACATCGCGGCCGCGGGCGTAGACACTTGATCGATACCGCCTACATCGTGTGGTACGAGAAGTCGATGGTCGATGCCCAAACGGTGGTCGCGACCTGGTACTACGCCTGGCGGGACTACTCTGGCGATTTCCACGACGTCGAGACACAATTCCAGCCACGCGCCCGGTACGTGTTTGTGCCGGGGCGCGGCGGCAGCATGATGCGCTTGGACTGGTCCGGCGAGTGGCAACCGCGCCGGAACGTTCATCCGCTGCCCGTTGGCATGATGGGCTGGCGCACCGTCGACGTCTGGTGTTCGCACGAGAGCATCCAAACCGCAGTGGCCGGAACACCTCTTCAGTACAGCGGCTGGGAGACGTATTGCGATCAGTACAACACACTCCTCACCTTCTTCGACCTGGCCAGCAGATACCCGTGCGTCGAGTATCTGACCAAACTCGGCTTTTCGAGATTGGTGATGGCAAAGTTGGACGGTCTCCGCACGTTCGGGGCCATTCACTGGCGCGGCAGAACGATGGAACAGGTCCTTCGCATGCCACGCGCGGATGTCCACGCCTTCCGCAAGCTGGCGGACGTCATCGAGCCGCTGTCGCTCCGAAGCTACCAGACGTGGAGACGCCTGGGGTGGAAGGTGTCACCGGAAGAAGCCCATCTTCTGCGCGAACTGCTGATCCCTCATCACTGGAGAGAGATCCAGGTTCGAGCATCACTCGCGTCCGAAGTCGAGATCGCAAAGTACCTTCTCAAGCAACTCCGCAAAGGCGAGTACCGTTCGATCAGCTATGCGCTCATCGAGTGGATCGACTACCTCCGTTTTTGTTCGGAACTCGGGATTCCGCTCAACACGACGAGGAACGTGTTCCCGTCGAACCTCCGCGAAATGCACGATGAGATGATGCGACGTGTGCGTATCAAACGGGACGAACGCCTTAACGCGCAAATTCAAGCCCGCTTGGCCGAGTTGGAGCCGTTCGGTTACACGGACGAACATTTCATGATTCGGCCGGCGCGCAGTGTGCAGGAGCTCTTCGACGAAGGACAAGCTCTTCACCACTGCGTCGGTAGCTATGCGGCGAAGTACGCTTCAGGAGAGACCAACCTGTTCTTGATGCGACGAGTCTCCGCCCCGGATACGCCGTACTGTACCGTGGAAATGAGAGACAGTGCGCTCATCCAAGCGCGTGGCGAACGCAATCGCCTGCTTCGAGAGGACGAACAGACCTTTGTCGATCAATTTGTCCGCCACGTGGCCCGTATGCACAAACGGGCACAGCGTCGAAAAGCAAGCTAAGCCACCGCGGGATTGCCGGAGTCTCGGCAATCCCATATACTGAAAGCAAAGGAGTGTACACATGCCGGTTCAGGATACGTTAATGAAGGCCCTCACCCGCTCCTTATCCGGCGGCGCTCTCGATGTATTGGGCGTGCACGGTGTGGACCTGGTGGAGCCTTTTGCAACCGAACTTCCCGCCAACACGCTGCGCATGGATCGTGTGTGGCGGACGGTCGACGGAAACCTGTTTCACTTGGAGTTTCAGACGAAGCGCGAGTCGACGTTGCATCGCTTTTTGGAATACGACGCACGCTTGGCGAACGAACACCGGACGAGGATTCGCACGGTTGTCTTGTACCACGCGAGTGTCGCGAGCGCGCCAGATGAGCTCGACATCGGGACAGCACTCTACCGCGTCGAGAATGTATTTCTGCGACACCTCGACGGTGACCAAGCGCTGAATGAAGTCGAGCATCACCTGCGTGCTGGACAGTGGGAGCCTGGCGACCGGATGCGATTAGGCCTAGCCCTCAACATGCGCTTGGAGAATCAGGCGCATGCGTTCGAGCGAGTGCGTGAACTCATTCCTCAAGTGCCGGATGAGACCGAACGGGATTTGGTCGTGAGTGCGATTCTCGTGCTTGGCGATCAGGGTCTCACCGAGGAACAACGGGCACTACTTCGAAAGGAGCTGAGAAACGTGTCGAAGCTGGCGGAAGAGCTGTACGAGGAAGGTCGCGAGGAAGGTCGCATGGTGGGGCGTATGGAAGAACGCATGGAAATCGCTCTGAACATGCTTCGTAAAGGCATGTCTGTTGAAGACATCTCGGATACCACGGGGCTAACTAAGCAAGAGATCGAAGAACTTGCGCGGAAACAATCGCATTAACGATTCGGCCTGTCGCAAGCGTTCGCGCTTCGGCAGGCCGATTCCTTATACTGTGAAAATCCTCGCGCGTATCTCCGGATTGCACACACAACCCGGCGGATACAGGGCTTCACGAATGCGTCGCAAGCTGCCCGCATGAACGTTCATTCGGTACGAATCCTTCACTCGACTCACCCGTGTATTCCGCGCCCCAAGCGCAACGAGAAAGTCGTGACATTCCGGCACCAGCGGCCCTGTGAGCGTCAACCGGTCCCGTCCTGATGGATCCTTGCGAAAATGGCTATGCGTGTCGATGTACCCGCGTACAAAATCGACCGTCGGTCGAAACACAGGTTCCGTTTTGCAGGCATGCTCATATGCGCAGATGAGATCTACGTCGTAGCAGCGCAAGTACAAACTCGGTTTGCCGCGGTTGACAAGCGTGGCGGCAGACCGACGCATGAACGAGCGCAAGATCTCGATTTGTGTGGTATCATCCGACACAAAGCGCAGATACCATCGCCCGCGTTTGTCGCGCACGACCTTCGCGCGCGAGAAGAGCGCGCCGAAGAGATAATCCGGGATGGTCGGATAACCGTGCAGCGTGAAATACGCTTGGAAGAAGTCCTCCAGCACCCGCGACCAAGTTCCGTAGCGCTGAATCACATGGTCCGGCGACTCCGTTTGTCGTTTTCGAGCTATCCGTCGATAATCCGACACTTTAGGAAGTCGTCTCTTTGCTTCCCATACAAGAGCTAAGATTTCGAATACAGGTTCATCAGGATTCATATAGCCAACTCCTCGCGACGTGTGCACCTTGAGTGTATCGGATCGACGGATGAGGTTCTAGGCCAACATTACGCCATTTTTGATGTCCGATAAGTGATTGTTATCGGACATCATTTTACGATTTGTGATTGTAAGTTATCTTCAGCATCGTCGTGCGATCAGGACCTCGGAAGACGTATAATACATGCAAGCAAATATCCGCTTGGGGAGAAGGTGTGCAAAAATGATGTCAATCGTCAAAGTGTCACCCAAATATCAAATCACAGTACCAAGCGAGCTTCGGGAAGCACTTGGTCTACAACCAGGAGATAAGCTTCTTTTTCATCAAAAACCGAATGGGGAAGTTGTGATTCGTCGTGTCCCTCGAGTATCCGCCCAGCAACTCGCAGGGTCGCTTGCAAGAGCATCAGGAAAAATGATTCCATATGTCCCACTCGAAGAAGCGAGGCGAATTACGTATGACGAACTTGCTCAGCGAATGGCGAGCGAATTACAGCAGACAGATTCGCCATCTTCAATCGAGGGTGGTGATGCAAAGTGAAATCCGTTTTGTTAGACACTAACGTAATTCTGCGTTTTCTACTTGACGACCATCCCCACCATTCGCCAGCAGCTACGAACCTGTTCATGAAAGCTGAACAGGGTGAAATCAAGTTGGTCATTGATCCGATGATTGTGGCGGAATGCTGTTACGTCCTGGAGGGAAAAGTCTATCAGTTTTCAAAGGAGCTCATTGCCTCTCACCTGATCCCCGTCCTGACTCACGAAGGGGTCCAATGTGAAGCCCTCATGACGGTATTAGACGGTCTAGACATTTACGTCGAACATCGATTGGATTTTGCCGACGCCTACCTCATTGCGCTGGCTCGGAATCACCGTTTTGAAGTCGCGACATTCGACAACAAGATGGCTCGAATCGAAAACGTGGTTTTTCAAGACCTCTGAGGTTGAAGGAGCGATCGCATCATGCAGGAAATCATGGATACTAACGTATCCTCCACGATACACGTTGGATTGACCGAGTTATCTGCAAGCGCCAACAAGTATGTTCTGAACTCTAAAGCACGAAATACGATTCGGGCCTACCAATCCGACTGGCGCTCGTTCTGCACCTGGTGCGACGAACGCCACCTCTCTTCCCTGCCCGCCGAGCCGAAGACGGTAGCGCTCTACCTATCCGACATGGCTGATCGAGGCTATCGAACCAGTACCATCGGTCGGCATATGATTTCGATTGGCCTCGCTCATCGAACGAAAGGCTTCCCCTCCCCCACCTCCGATGAGACGGTACGGGCCGTCTGGCGGGGCATCCGCAATACGCTTGGCGTAGCACCTCAGGGGAAATCACCTATATTAGTGGAAGACTTGCGACGCATGTTGCAACACGTGCCAAACGACCTCATGGGCCTGCGGGACCGCGCACTTCTGCTGATCGGGTTCGCCGGCGCATTCCGACGCTCGGAAATCGTGGCTCTGAATGTTGAGGACGTCGAGTTCGTGCGTGAGGGGCTTGTGATCACGTTGCGCAGGAGCAAGACTGACCAGGAGGGCGAAGGTCGGAAAGTGGGTATCCCCTACGGCTCGTTCATCGAGACCTGCCCAGTGCGCGCGCTCCAAGCGTGGTTGAACGCGACGGGGATTGATTCCGGGCCCCTCTTTCGCCGAGTGACCAAAGGCCACGATGTGCGCGACGCGCGACTCTCTGATAAGACCGTGGCACGTATCGTAAAGCGGTATGTGCGTCTAATAGGCCTTGACCAGCGTCACTTTGCCGGCCACAGCCTGCGCGCAGGTCTTGCAACATCGGCGGCGCTGGCGGGTGTGTCGGAACGAGACATTATGGCGCAGACGGGTCATAGAAGCCCAATGATGGTGCGGAGGTATATCCGAGACAGCAACTTGTTCAGGTCAAATGCGGCGGCTAGGATTGGATTATGATGGATGTTTAAAACACTTGTAAAAACCAAGAAAACGCGGCGCACGCCTGTCGATCCGCGCCGCTTTAGAATCTCACATCCATCCATGAGTCTACATGCTCTATCCAACTGTCGAAGCTGGGAACTGCAAAGCCTCTCGCACAAAGATACGACGTATCCAATTCCACGTGTGGACTCGAAATTCCCGAAAATGAACACAAGCCCGAAAAACGGGCGCGAAATGTGGGTCCCGTTATTGGAATATATCATAACTTTTATGTCGCTTATGACAAAACATGATACAGAGCATCGCTGGATGAATCATCACTCAACTTTGAGCTCCAGTAGCTTTTCCATCCACAATACGTCAACCCATTTTCCGTCTAACCTGCCATGGTTCATGAATACGCCCACCTCACGAAAGCCCATCTTGCGGTATAACGCCAATCCCGCAGAGTTAAAAGGAAACGTGGCAAGAACCAACTTGTGAAAGTCGTGCTTCCGCGCGAAAGCCTCCAACGCACTAAGGAGGGCTTGCCCGACACCTTTGGCGCGCCATCCTCGATGAACATAAACCGAAAGTTCCGCCACCCCCCCATAGGCGCAACGATGGGAGTACGGATGCAAGTCTGCCCAGCCAATGATGTTGTTTTGGTATTCCGCCACAAAAACTGGATAGCGGTTTGTGTGTTCATTAAACCAGTTCGTAATGTAGTCCATATCCTTCAAATCCTGTTCTAGGGTGGCCACCCGGTCCTCGATACCCTGATTGTAGATGGCTAAGATGGACGGAAGATCTCTGTGCGTCGCCACTCGGACAGTGACCATCACGACTCACCACCCTTCTTTTGGTATTGAGTCAATACAATGGACACATCAAAACTGAGAATGTACAAGATTTCCTGCCCGATGCAATGATTGGGCCGTGCTTGACACGGAGCCTCTGCGGGCATGATGTCGCATTTGATTGCAGCCGAGCCACGCTCGCCTTTGGAAGACTGGCCAGGCTATCATGCCTGCCTCTCCACGTCAAGCACTCACTTGGCAATCTGCATCGGCGCCTTTCAACTGCTCCTCAAAGTATTGGCGCTCGACGTCATCGGGCGTCTGATACCCAATTGCACCGTGGATCCGTTGTCGGTTGTACCAGATTTCGATTGAGTACGCTGTGGAATGATTCCATACAAGCATTGTCGTAACAATTTCCTTTCCGACTCTGCTCGCCGTCATCCCATAGGCTCTGAGCAGGTTCTGATACGCTTGCGACGCATACTGACTTCCACGATCCGAATGGTGAAGAACAACGCCGTCGCGTTGCTGCCTGTGTTTGTGTGCTTGCTCCAGGGCACGGATGCAGAGCTCTTTGGACATCCTCGCACCTGCGCTCCAACCCACAATCTTACGGCTGTACAGATCCTCAACGCTGGCAAGATACACCCATCCTTCATCCGTTGGGATGTACGTGATATCTGCCAGAAAGACCTACCCTGGCCGTTCTGCCCCAAAGCGTTGATTGAGGACGTTCTCATGCACGGGATGGCGATGCTTCAAATCGGTTGTCGCTTTGTACTTGCGTACAGTGTACTCGAAGATCCGTCGGATCGCCTCAGCTCGCGTCCGAAATCTCTCGAGGTACACCAGTTCTCGCTACGACTCCGAAGCCCATGGTCTCGCATGAGACGCGCTACCGTCTTTTGTGCGATCCGTTCCTCGTCCCGACGTAGGAGCACTGTGATCTTCCCATACAGTCGACGAGATTGCAGGAACAGCTCATGGATGCGACGAATCCGTCGCTTTCTGCGCTTGGAGCGAAGACTTTCGGGCCGTTCGCGCCATGCGTAGTAGCCGCTCCGAGATACACCGAGGACTTTGCACATCTTCTGAACTGGAAATTCGGAGCGGTGCTTGTGAATCCAGGCATACACTACTTCCGGTCCTTAGTGAAGATGCGCATGGCTTTTTTAGAATCTCATTCTCCTCTCGCAATTGGCGATTTTCCCGCTCCAGATCGCGCATCGCTTTCGTTTCCGGTCTCAGGTTCCCGCTTCCGACGAATGGGGTTTCAGGATCTTCGCGATATTTCGCGATCACCCGTACAAACTCTTCACGGATATCCCGAGTTCGCGTGCGATTTCACTTGCTGCCTTGAGACCTACCAAAGCGAGTTGAACAGCATGTAGCTTAAAGTCGTTGTCATACTTTTGTGTCACGTGGCTCACCTCGAATCGACTTATTCTTACCATTCTCGATTCGCTGTGTCCACTGTTTTAACCTAACACCACAGGATTACGCTCACCTACCTAAAGTCATTCATATGACATAGTCATGATGCGGCTGACAATTTTCTCAAAGTCAAATGGACAGACAAACGACACGAGATTTCCATTGACAATCACTACTGGAGTCACAACTTCCAAAATATTATCCATTTCAGAAAGCCCTCTGAATCCCCTTTCTTTAAACAATTGTCGTAGTCTATTTACGGCCAGACTCCAGTCGACGCTAAGAGTATAGTCAAATACATGTATTACTACCAAATCACCTAACACATTCTTGATCTTATCTTTCAGCTCATTTGCTTCAACAAGTGGATTGCAACAGTCGATTGTCGTCTCCTCGCCGTCTACCGAGCAGCAGTTTTCCGATGAGTACTTAGGAAGTACCTCTACTACGATTTTTCTCAACAAGATCTCCTCCCCACGGATCATTTTGCCGCTACGCGTAACCTGTGAGTCGGATTAGGTGGTAATGGACTGAAGCATTCGTGATATGTTTGTTTCCACTTAACTTTCATCTCCTTATTTACAATTGCGAGTGCGTCCGCGACTACAAGACTCAGGAGCTCAGGCTCGGTCTCTATACGAATATTGATTACCACGCGGAATTCTTGTCCATTTACAGGCTCCTTGACTATATAAGTCGGCGTGTCTCCTGTTTCAACAATACTCGCTTTAATAAAGCCATTGTCGGAACCAACGTAAACCTTTAGATGTGCAATTGCCATCTTTTCACGAAGAAAATGTTCGTGTAATTTATCCAGAAACATATGCATCCATAACTTAGCATCGAAATGATTAGCCTCGTCCACGGATAAGTCAATCAATGAATTCAGCCAAGCAAGTTTTGCTTCTCCTTGTGCATACTTGTCATAGTCAATATCTAGGGCTTTCTCTCCACTTATGTTCAGTGTCCTCCAGAGGTCCAATAACCTCTCCATGTTATCTCCTCGATGGGCCGAAAAGGTATGAATAACAGCAGTGGGATAGCGCTTCTGTAAATAATCCTCCAAATCATTAATGCACCTCTCTTCGTACTTATCTATCTTGTTCAACGCAATGATATCGGCTTCCGATAGTTGCTTATCAAAGATATAGCTAACAGATCTAGAAAAATTAATTTTCTCTTTTGGCCCAATCTCAGAAAGAATGCGACCCGGATCCACGACTACCGTCAGAGGCGCCACATCGAATTCCTTACCGTAATATTGTTTAAGAGGTCTTATGACAGTGGCGGCCAAATCTGTGCAACTTCCAACCGCCTCAGCGATAATAACATCTGGTCGAAATTGAGATTTCAGAGATATCAATTTGTCATAAAGCTCATTGAATCTGCAGCAAAAACAACCGCCCGTAACTTCTTCGGTATTCAGCTCATTTAAACGGGACAATTCTGTATCAATTAATTCCGTGCCTTGATCGTTGGTAATTACTGCGACGTTCTGACCTGCACTTTGAAACATGTGCGCAGCCCGAATCAACGTTGTGGTTTTCCCTGCCCCTAAAAATCCTCCGAGAAGTACCAGTTTTACACTCATGAAAGTCTCCTCCCATTCTAAGAAGCTCCTCAGAATCTAATGATCCTGTAAATAGCTGATGCTATAACTGCCCCCAACACAGTAGCCACGAAATAAATCCACAAAAAATGAAACATGCCTGAGACTACTGCAGGTCCGAACGAACGAGCCGGATTCATGGACGCACCACTGATTGGGCCTCCAAATAGAGCATCCAGCGCAACAGTAGCACCAATTGCAATGCCAGCAAAGGGCTTTATTGCTTTACCATGAACAGCGGATCCCAAGATTACAGTCATAAGAATGAATGTTAATATTGTTTCTAATATAAAGGACTGTTACCACGATGATGACGGTATTGTAGCGCCTAAGTAATGTACATTTCCAAACATAATCACCAACGTGCAACTAGCACATACGGCACCCGCCATTTGTGCAGCGATATACAGGGGCGCGTCAACTAGCCTCATTTCACCGGCAACGACGAAACCGATCGTCACTGCAGGATTAAAATGTGCACCCGAGACATGACCGAATGCGTAAATCAACGCCATGACAATTAACCCAAAGACCATCGCAACACCGACAGGTGTCACCTGATGAGTAATCGAATCGACGACAATAGCACCTGTTCCAGAAAACACCAAACAATATGTTCCGATAAATTCCGCAAAACACTTTTGGAGTAACGTGGGACTCGATACTGTCGTCTTGTTATCAACTGGATGCGGCCGCTGTGTAATATCCAGCTGTGTCACTTCGAACCACTTCCTTTAAGTGTTGACGACTCTTTATCCGTCGGTGCATTTCCAGACAATCACGTGGTGGCATTTAAACGCAGTCTGTCAAAATGGTACCCTAAATTGAGAGCGGTACTGGATAATGTGTACGTATACCTAGCACTTCAAACAACACCTCTTCATCACTCCATTTTCCACTGGTTTATGAAGCTGACTATACAACTCGTCAACTCTAGGATCTGGATGTTTCCATTCATAGTGGAATTCTAACTCTGTTAATTCTAAATTTTTTACAGATTTTTTTATCAATAATGGAGATCCTTTGTAAAGATGTAGTCGTGTTTGATACTGTACGGGGTCAATCAAGTCTTGTAAATTGTTATCTTCTATAAATGCTCTGAACTCAATTAGATCCTCCAGTCTTGTCCATGGATTGAACATAATGAATGTTGGGTTCAATTTCATTCCGATTTCTCTCAGGAACTTGATTGCCTCGCGAATATCATTAACAGTAATTTGCTTTTCCACCTCATCGAGTAATTCCTCTGAAGGAAATTCCAGAGCAGAAGTTACAAATTTAACGCCGAGATTAACCATTTCTCGAAATGTATCTCTATTCTCAAGAATGTGATCCACCCGCGTAGTGAAGTCATATGTTAAGAACGGATATTTTTCATGCAGCTTCCGTATAATTTTAATTCCATGCCATTTTGCATTGAAGAAGTCCGCATCAATAAACGACAAATGGGTCATACCCTGCTCAACCAAATTTTTTGCATCCTCCAAAACAATGTCTTCGGGAATCAATACAACCTTTCCGTTATACGCGGCAAAGACGGAACAGTACAGACATTTATGATGACAGCCCCGAGCAATCTCAGTAGCGCCTACCACCTGTTTAGATCCCATGATACGTTCCACATGAGGTTGTGGATACTTATCTAACGGGGGTAAAATACTCCTAGCCGGGACTCGCAGGTCATTCCTTCCAATGTAAACAGGAGTACTTTTACCCTTCTTTGCGTCATCAGCAAGAAGTACCCCAACTAATTCGCTATTATTGCCCATCAGATACCGAGCAAGATTAATTAACGGATATTCCCAGTCACCCCGGATGCATGAATCACCATATGTCGAAGCCAGTTTTTGTGCATGAATTGTGGCATGTTGACCGAAGAAAGTGACATGTGTGCGTGGGTTTATTTTACGAATTTCTTTCGACAGCGCGATAGCAGGTTGAATTGAGTCAAATAGCGGCACGGAAATCGCGACAAGGTTTGCATCGGACACTTTATTAAATCTCAGATCTTCTATATATACATCTAACGCATCAATCTCCACGCCAATTTCAGATAAAGCTCCTGCGGCAGTTGCTATAGTTTGAGGTTGAAACCCACCTTCAAAAACCGAGACCAATAGAATTTTCATTTTACTTCACCTCGCTAGTGAACTCATCATCCATACGGGAGACAGTTGCGCCAGCCAACGCAGACTTTGATTTCTCACCTGGCGTAATTCACCAGTACCCTTTCCTAGAACGATCGACTCCACATCGCGGACGCGTCTGTCCCACTGCACCTTTAGGCAAAACATCTCCTACGGAAACTCTTCACACCGCTTGACAGCCAGATACACAAATATTTCCTATGAAATACCGCTCAAATCGGCTTGCAGCCAAGGATCAGGTAATATCCCACTCTTTCATCCAAGAAAGCTGCGGCGTCAGGATACAAATTTCGAAACTCTTCAAATTCCCTGCGAATTTGTTCACTCTCGTTCATCAAGTCAGCATAGCGTTTGTTCTTGTCCGATGTGAAATCAATGCATTCAATTTTAACGAAACCCGTTTCCTCTAATAATCGAATATTCTCACTCAACGTTTTACTTCCCGCTCTGCATCCGCTAACGAGATTCAGATTATCACGGATAGAATTGGAAATTGGTGAGAACGCAACGAAATCTGTGTATACAAACATACCTCCAGGGGCAAGTACTCGCATGACTTCGGCAATAGCTTTTTCGCGTTCAGGAATCAAATTAAGTACGCATTCGCTGAAAACGAAGTCAAATTGTCCTTCCATGTAGGGTAGAGACTCAGCATTTGCGACAAAGAATCCTATTTTCTTTCTTAGGTCATCATGTAGTGACAAACTAGACGTACGTGCTCTTTCAATCATCTTTTCGCTAAAATCTACGCCTATAAATTGAACACCGGATACATGCTCTTGAGCCATACGAAGAAGCGTTGTTCCCATGCCGCAACCTACATCGAGGATACGCCTGCAATTGGTCCGCTTTACATACTCTAAGATCTTCTCAGTTGGCGCAGCCGGCGAGAACCTATCCGTTGAAGCCGGATATGGTCCACTTCCCACGGCAACAGTATCATAAAAATCCTTAATAACCCTCTTTGCCGGCGTCAACGGTTCAGGTTCCGCTGAGCAACAATTCGCGTTCACATTCTTTCTCATGTGTACCCCACCCTTTAATATGAAATAGGTACGTCTTGTTTCTTCGAGATACGTCTATTGTGCACCATCCACAACATAGCAAATAGCATTGTACTGACCAACCATACAATGCTATTGAAGTAAAATGTGAAGTAAACATTTAACTTATCTAAGATAATACCCGATACAATCGGACCTACAATCATCCCAAAGCTCGTTGCTGAATTCAGGAACCCCATGACATGGCCCATTCCACCAGTACGTCCAAGCATAGTAGATAAAGCTGACGAGGCCGCAATAGTTATCGCCGAGGAAAATCCTATCAGAATCATGAGCATCGTAATCACCCATAATTTCCTGCATAAAGGAAACATCGTCAATAGAACAGAAGTGACAATTCCAGACACTAACACAAGGTAATATTTATTAGTGCGGTCTACCAGCCACCCACATGGAACCTGACTTGCACCTATCACAATACTATTTATGGCTATCAGGAACCCAATAGCCAGCAAACTTAGCCCACGATTCTGCGCGAACACTGGAAAAAAAGACACTTGAAACACGTCTAATACGGCATTCTCCACATTCAGTACAGCAAGGGCAAGTATACCAGGGGATATAATTAAATCTCCCATCCCCCAATGATTCATACCGTTTTTTTCCTTAGACGCAGATGAAACTCTCGGCAACGGAATTACCAGCAACAAAGAACCTATTGCCAAGAGCGATAGACTGAGAAAAGCGGCATTTGGCGATAATTCACTTGCTAATAATCCACCGAGCAGAGGTCCAATTCCTCCCGCGATAAACAGGAAGGTATTATAAATACCCATATATCTTCCTTCTTGCCCTGGCGGAGTAATTGCCCCCACATAAGTCATCGCCATAGGCAACATCATTGCCGAAGCTAAACCGTGCAATAACCGAGCCGCAAACAAAACCCCTACACTGTGCGCGCTCCAATAAGCTATCGAAATCAAGGGATAAAGTATCAAGCTGTAGATAAGTACTCTTTTTGGCCCTTGGTGATCTGCAAGTCGACCGACAGGAGTCCCAACTAACAAACGAACAATATAAAACCCACTAAATAACAAACCAATCCAAAACCCTCCAGCACCTAAACTATGCGCATACGGCCCAATTAACGGGGCAACAATTCCGGTGCCAGTTACCAACAGGAATACCGCGAAACTCAATGTATATACTATCTTCATTCAACATATCACCCTTTAAAAAAACAAAAGAAAACACTAATCGGATAATTGAGTCATAACAATAGTAAAGCAATCTTTTGTCAAGTTTATTTGCTATATATCGGAAATCCGCAAATTCAACTTTGATAAGATCTTGCGATTTACGGTTTCCACATGGTCGCGATTTTTACCGAAGACCACGAAATAACCAAGACGATTATAGTTACTAGTTGTTTTCTTTACGACATATCCATTCTTAGTAAAAAATTCAATATACTTCATTTCTTCAAACTCAAGCACACCTCGGCTGTCATAAGAAACTACCCCATGTTTATCCGCTATTAAAAATCGAATTGCCGCAACGGGGGCTAAGACTTCATGGCGCGGCGCGTTTTCAAATTGCCCGCCTAAAGCTATATGCAATGCCAATTCCCGAAGATCGTAACCAGTAACCGCCCTCACTAAGAGTGGGATTTTATCTCCCGCCGGTCGAGCATTAACCTCGACAATCCGAAGACTGTTCCCATCAAGCTTAATTTCAGTATGTGTCACACAATTGTCTACGCCTAACGCCCGAAGGGCTTTCTTAACTAAATCGTGAATAGAAGAAACTTGTTCTTCCTCAAGAATAGCTGGAACCGTATGACCAATTTCAACTGACACATTTGTGGTTGTTGTTTCTTTCTCAGTTATGGCTAATATATGAGTTTCACCTTGGATAGTACATGCCTCCACACTATATTCCTTACCAACAAGGTACTCTTCAATCAGAATCTCAGGATCTCGATTTTGACCAACCCAATTATAGGGTGTTTGGGCGATAGCCTCTACAGCCTCCCACACTTCTTGAAGTGTATCACAACGATAAACCAAGTGACTCCCCGCATCGTTTGCTGGTTTAACAACGACTGGAAGATCCATGTCTGCAATTACGTCGAGCGCTTCTGCAGGAGTTTTTACTGTAGCAAACTTCATTGCTTGAATACCGTTTCGCATTAACGTTCGTCGAGTCAATTTTTTGTTCCGGCAATTTTGAGCAGCCTCGTACGAAATTGTTCTTTGTAATCCTAGAGTTTCCGCAATTCGAGCACTCAATGGTACGCGATATTCGTTCAATGTAAATACTGCTTTAATGTAATAGTGGTTTGTTAAATCGATTACCTTACTAATAACGAGGGTCTCGTCATTCAAATCTAATTCAACGGGGACGTCTGCAACTAACGCATCTTCGATGTTAATCTTTGTATTCAATAATAGAACGCGATAGCCCAATGCACGAACAAGCTCAACTTCTCCTTCATGTTCACGTGTACCTATTACAACTACTGCCTGCGGCTTTTCATTCATAATCTACATCTCCTACTTACAACAACTTGACTGAGAAGATTCTTTCCATCCAAAGGAATAACTTACCTGTCCTAAGTTAGCAATTCTTTGTCCGCGGCTTACAATGACCAAAGCACATATGTGACCGATTTCTTGATTTGTTATGCCCAGCTGCTTGGCGTCCACGATGGCCTCTCGTAAGCCCTCAATATCTTCGAAGGCATAGGATAACGCTAATTGCACGATCGCTTTGTCGCGGTCGGACAACTTTCCTTCATAAAGTGCATTTTTCACAAAAGCCGAAAACAAATCGTTTATATCACTGTTCAGACCTATCACTTGTTAACCCCTCCTCCGTGAATAATCTCTTAAACTCTTACCATCCAAACAAAATAAGAGTCGTTTCCTCTTTTCTCTTAACTCGCTAGAGGGTTTTGCAGAATGACTCCTGCGCGCGGCCTGCACACCATATATAGCGTCTAATTATCATGGAGCCCGCTACATATAGTAGTTAAACGTTAGAAATTGAATTCTGCAAAACCCTCGCTAGTTTGTCGTTCGTCACGCTAAATCAATTGTCAGTATTTCATCAGTATCGAGTAAAGAGGAAACATAAACTCATTCCGTCATATAGGTAGATGTGTTTACCGTTCTTGAGACGTCAGTCTAACACCGGTGGCTCTCAACATAGATGGTAGCGACCAGGTAATAGAAAACAACGATACCAAAACCTAAAATCTCAGAAGTGTATATACATTCATTTCACCTCTTTGCAAATAGCCTTCCTGTCTTATCAACGCAGCACTCAACCTGCCTGCTATATTGCATTATTATTAACAGTTCTAATTTTATGCGCTTCTCCGTTGTGGATCAACTTAGGTTTGACGAGTTGTCCGTGTCAAATTGTCGTAGGGGGAGACCCCACTGATCTGCCTTAAGCCACCAGAGACGGAATTCTGGAAAGTTCGCGCAAGACGTACTTCACCCATGGTCGGTCCGCATGCGGACCGACCAATGCGGGCATCTGCCTTTCGAGACACTCGACGGCCTTCTTCGCTCGTCGTGTGAACTCCGCCTCGTTGGTCTTCGTTCCTTTGTAAGCGTAAACTGAGACCCACATGGCTTTCATCCTCCCGTCGGTTGAGAATGTCGTCATCAAGCCACGAGAGGGTTCTTGTATGCGAGAGCACATGTCTCACCAGGAGCGTCGTGAACTTTGGCGTGAACGTATCGCTGCCTTCTACGACAGCGGCCAGTCCGCCAGTCAGTTTTGCGCTGAACACGGTCTGAAGCCTCATCAGTTCTGGTACTGGCTTCGTCGACTACGAAACGAAACCGCACCTGGTACGCAAGCCACGTCGTTCGTGTCGGTCGTGACGACCTCATCACCTTCGGATGCAAGCCGTTCGCCCCTGACCCTGCGCGTGGGTTCGGTCGAGATTGACGTCCATCCTGGCTACGACGCCTCGACGCTTGCTGAGCTCATCCGGCTCGTGATGCACGTTTGTTAGCCTTCGACTGGACTTCGGATCACCGCGTGTATCTCGCCTGCGGTGCCACAGACATGCGCAAATCCATTGACGGACTCGCCGCGCTCGTCCAGGCGTCGTTTCAGCTCGATCCGTTTTCGCCATGTTTGTTTGTCTTCTGCAATCGGCAACGGGACAAGCTCAAAATCCTGCACTGGTCGCACAACGGCTTTTGGCTGTACTATCGGCGCTTAGAGCGCGGCCGATTCGACTGGCCCGAGACTGGCGATGCCAAGACCATGGTGATCACACGGCGAGAGCTGAACTGGCTCCTGGATGGTCTGCCGCTCGAGCAGCCGAGAGCGCATCGAGCCGTGTATGTCCGTTCTGCGATCTAAGCCGCATCAGCAGGAATCGGATCTGGGCTGTCGAATGCTTAGGGCATGACGCACGAGAACGGCACCATCACCATGACCGAACAAGAAATACGAAGCTCTGCAGCGGGAAAAGGAGCAATTGCGCCAACAGGTGGCCTACTTGGAGGAGCAGATCCATCTGCTCCGTCATCGTCTGTTTGGGGCTTCCAGTGAAAAACGGCGCAAGACCCAGGCTGAGTCGGACAGCGTCCAGCTCTCGCTGTTCAACGAAGCCGAAGTCGAAGCGGACGCCCAAAGTTCGGAAGAGACCGGCGAAGCCGATACGAAAGCGCCGTCAGAAGACGTGGAGACGGAGACCATCACGTATGAGCGCCGGAAGCCTCGCGCGGTGCGCGAACGTGACGCCTGGCTATATCAGGGCGAAGCAGATGAGGTCGTCGAATACCGACTGTCAGATGACGAGCGAGTCTGCCCGAAATGTGCGGGTGAACTGCATGAGATGAGCCGCGAGATCACGCGGCGCGTGAAAATCATCCCGGCCCAGATGAAAAAAGTCGAGTACGTGCGGTACGTGTACGCCTGCCGGCATTGTGAAGCGCAGGACGTGGAGACCCCTGTGGTGCGTGCACCGACGCCGAAGCCGGTGCAGGCGAAGAGTCTCGCGACGCCGGAAGCAGTGGCATACGTGATGACGAAGAAATTTGTCGACGGGATGCCGCTGTATCGGCAAGAGCAACAATTTGCGCGGCACGGGTATCCGCTGTCCCGCCAGACGCTGGCGAACTGGGTCGTGCACGCGGCGGAGACATGGTTAGAGCCGCTCTATGCGAAACTTCGCCAAGTGCTCTTGGCGCAGCGTTATCTGCATGCGGACGAAACGACGCTGCAAGTGTTACATGAAGCCGGGCGCGCAGCGCAGACCCAGTCGTACATGTGGGTGTACCGGAGCGGTACGGACGAACCGCCTGTGGTGCTGTACGACTACCAAGAGACGCGGAATGCAGAACATCCGCAGCGGTTCTTGGCGGGATTTCAAGGTTATCTGCACGTGGATGGATACGCGGGCTATGAGGGCTTGCCGGATGTCACCCTTGCCGGATGTTGGGCGCATGCGCGACGAAAATTTGACGAAGCCCTCAAGGCAGTGCCTCCTAAGGAGCGAAAGGGTAAGACGGCGGCCGAGGCAATCGCTTGGCGCAAACCCACGTGTGCGTCGCTGACGACCAGCCACACACCCCGCAGTCCACGGACCTTTCAGACTTCGAAGGAATGATGTGAGCCAACCACCACAAATGTAATCTTCAACCGTATACGTCAGTGGGTGCGGGCGACGGCGCACCTCCGTTTTCCATAGTGTTGAAACCACTATTCAACAAATTTAGGGAAACAACTTATAGAATTCATTGTATCTAGGGTCTTTATGTTTCGCAGTTGACTTCTCGACTCGAACCAAACCGTTCCGAAGAACTGTTCCGATGTACCCAGCCGGTGATTTGACACCCTCTCGAGTAGCAAGAGAAGCCGCTTCAATGATCTCTTCCGGAGTCGCAATCTGTAACCAGTGAAGTAGAGTCTTCTTTTGTGCTCGTATGCCCAGCTGGACCAACGCCTCATTTACAGTCTCACACACTTCCTCAAGTGCAGTGTTAGATGTCAGGTGCTCATTGTTGCTGGTAGCCAACGTGGCAGCTGCTTGGCTCCGTGTGTGTATGTAGATCTTTGTAGGTGGATCTTGATCTATAGATCTTACTTCTCGTCCGCCTGGCGACACACGTCTGTCGTGTGGCGACATAGGTATGTCGTCTGGCGACAGGGGTGTGTCGTCACGCGACATAGGTATACCGTGTGGCGACATACCCCCCCTAAAAGCAACGTCGTCAGGGTGAATCACCGTGTAGAGATTACTGTAGTATTCACCCGTCTCTTCGTTTCGTCGGTGTTCTTTCACCAAGAGCCCTGCTTGTTCTAATTCCTTAATGGCTTCTATCGTTCGAGTACGACCAAATCCAATCGCTTTTGCGATTGCATTGTATCCCGGGAAGCTTTGTCCTTCTCCGTCGGCACAACGGCAAAGAAAGATGTAGACAGCTTTGGCGTAGCCACTGATGTAGTCGATGTCGTAGATACTGTTGGGGCAGCGGAACCAGTTCTCAGACCAGCCTTTGCGGACTTTTGCTGGGGTATAGGCCATATTCGTTCCTCCTTGGAGTGGAGGACGAAAAAACACTTTCCTTCGCGAAGGAAAGCGTCCCATTGTTCTCAGGCTGGAGAAGCCAGCACAGGGTTGCGTGGTCTGTTGTTTTTGGGTATACTTAAACCACACAAGTGTTCATGGGACGAGAAACTCCGAGAGGTTTGGCCGCCGTTCGGAGTTTCTTTATTTTTTCGCCCTTCCGTTATTACTAACGAAATGCAAAAGAGACCAGACGCCGCGTTCTCTGCACGAACGTCTGGTCTCTGCGTTGTCCAAGTGTAAGAACATACGACCAAAGATGCCTACGTACCTAGACATGAGATCTGCCGCATGTTATACTACTCGCAGAAATGTCCCAGCGTTGTGCGAGAACGCTTGGTGACAGCCCTGGTAGAGTGCCCGCTCTATCAGGGCTTTGATTTTATCGATCAGCTCTCTGCTGTCATGCTATCTATACAAGTACCACATTGATACTCGTTTTCCTTCGCTGTTGATCGGTATTCTAGCACAAACCTATTCGACTGTGAACAAGCGTTTTCGACAGATGCTAGTCTTCTATCTCCAACTGAGTCAATCCTGCTTCTAGCAGTTCGTTGATAAACCTCGTCTTGAATCCTCTGCTGTGTCTTGCAGAAGCTCGTTCCAAGCGCTCCATGAGGTCTTTCCGAATGAGAAATGTATGCTTGGTATACAACTCGTCGTAACTTGGGCGTGAACGGCGTTGTTCTTCGAACGCCCGGATTCGCGCGGCGATATCAAACGAATTGTCTGTTGTACCGTTGTCGTCCGTGGTGGTTGTATTAGACATCGGTGGATAAACGACCTCTGACGTATGAGATACACTTTCTTTGTGTAGGGATTCCATACGCGTTTTTGGTGTACCTATATCGTCCGCATCATAGGTTTGCCCCATAAGTGTGTCAATGACCTCAGACTTGTGGGGTGGGGTCTCTGTCCGAGATGGCATTAGGCTTTCAAAGCGCTTCTTTTTGTCAGCGGCTGACACGGGCTTTCAACTCCTCCACGAACGATTCATACATGGCGATAGCTTCTCGGTCGGCCTTGGTTTGAATCTTTATCCCTTCCACCGAGAATTCGATGATTCGAGATTTGCGTCGAATCACTGTGTCGAAGACGAAGTCCTGGTACTCTTCGCGGATGCGTTCGGTGATGTAGTTGCCAATCGCTGTTCGAGCATCGAGCAACGAGATTAAGATGCCGGCAATTCGAAGGTTGGGATTTACACGTTGTTGTGCAGCCTGAATAATCTCCATGTATCGGTCGAGAGCATCGTACGCAAAAGGTTCGGATTGGCACACGACGACACAGTAGTCAGATGCACATACGCCGTTCAGGGTGAGTCCTCCGAGGTTGGGAGGGAGGTCGATGAGAATATAGTCGTAATCGCTCTTTACAACGTCGAGCGTGTTTTTCAGAATCACCATTTGCTGAGATACGTGAACTTCCGTGTAAATCCATTTGTCGAATTGAGACAAAAAGTCCTCTGCCGGGAGTAAATGCAGATTGTCTGAGATGGCGTGGATATAGGGCCGCGGGTCGCGTTCTTTGCATGCTTCTAAACTTGTGCGATGTACGAAATCGTACGGGCTTCGTTGCGTCAAAAGTTGCGTGAGGTTGCCTTGAGAGTCAAAGTCGACTGCGAGAACCCGATGGCCTTGTTCTGCGAGAATATATGAAGTGAGTGCGGTGGTCGTAGATTTACCTACACCACCTTTTTGGAGCCCTACACTAATCGTACACCCCACACGTTCCACCTCCGTTTCTATCCTACGTCACACAAGTAAGTGTGTAAAGTTTAGAGTCTATGTGTTTGAATACAGTGTTTAGTTTACGTATAGGTACACCAAAACGTATACATGGTTGTTTGTGGTGTAAGTAAGTGAATGTGGTGTTGTCTTTGAAATATGGTTTACCCACTACATCCGCGATGTACAACTATCATAGATGGTTATAGTGGGTTCGTAGATTTACCTGTTCAACGTACTTAGTTCATGTTCGTTTGTGTGTTCTGCGTGCCTATGCATTAGCTCCGTCAACATTGAAATCACCGTTTCTGGCTCCACATCATTTTCTTCCGCGACACTGAGGAGCGCATAGAACGTACCTACCGCGCTCTCCACGATCTGTTCGGGTGTCACTTCGTACTCTTCCGCCAAGCGCAACACGACATCGAGCACGCTTGAGGCTATCATCCACTCGACAGGCTCGACGAGTTCATATCCCTCGCTACGTTCGGCGATCGGATATTCCTTCTCGCCTGCGACGACTTTGCCGCCTTTCAAGTACACGTGAAAGGTCTGGTGCGCCACGATGAAATCTATGGGCAAGTTCACACGGAAGTGCTGCAATAGCTGGACCAACGCTCGCGACGCATGGCCCACATAATCGGCCCGGAACGTGCCAAAGTGATAGACGGCCTCAGTTGTGAACACCGTGACGTTCGTGATGCCGTCCTTCGTTGAAACGTCCACAGATTCCGCTTCCTCATCGATTCCAAGCGCGAAGGCCAGTTCCTCGTCGTTCGTACGGTACTCACTCCACACGTGCTTCACGCGGTCCACGTATTCAACTCGCTCCATATCTGGCTTCTCCTTTCTCGGTGGCTATGGGCACAGGCTATCACGGACTCGCCTTTTCAGTGCGCCAAGTATGCGCCAAAGCTCAAACGCGCCTGACTCTGTTCGTGGCGAAAGTTGGCCTAAAGTTGGCGCAATTTGTTCTTTCCCTTCCTGTACGCTCGTGCCATCAAGACCAGTCCAAGCAAGGGGAGGTGAGGGCATGGCGGGGAGCACGGCGTCAAATGTGACGCAAACCATCACGCAACTTGGCTTTGCGCCGGTGAATCCGTGGGCGCTTCTGAATCGGGTGACAAGCGGGTTTGGACATCTCATCGAGGTCGTCTTCGCTTGGGTCTACTTCTTGTCGGAAATCGGGGTGCTGGCGGGCGCGCTCGTGTGGCTGGTGGGTTCCATCGGGAGTCACGCGCGAATCAAGCGTACGGGCGCGCACATCACGTTGTACGCCATCGTGGGCTTTCTCGCGGCTGTGATTCTGCCGGGCGTCATTCTGGCCATTGATTCGACCTTTCAGCGATAGGAGGCACGCATGTCCATGAAGCGATGGATCACTCAGGTGGGGAAAAGCTTGTATGCGGGAAGCGTCGTCTTGGCTTCGACGGCCATGTCAGCGGAAGCAAGCACGAGTGGGATCACAAATCCCCTCTCCAGCAGTTCGTCGAGCGTGAGTTCTGTACTCAATCAGGCGCTCGGTTGGCTGGACGATGCGATTTTCGCGGTGGCCGGCGCGCTGTTTCTGTTCCATCTCTACAAGGCCATCATTGGCCTGATGGCCGGTTCCCACCACGCGCAGCGGCGAGAAGAGGCGAAAAGCCACCTCGTGTGGGTGGCCATATCCGGCGTCATGCTCGGGGGCGGGGCGATCTTGGCTGGCGCGCTCTACAACCTCGGCAAGAGTTTTTAAGGGGGCGTCGCCATGCTGGAGGTTCATTCGCCGATTCCCATGACCGAAGGAGAAACGCTCGTCTTTGGTATTCGCACCAAGCACATCGCGCACTTTTCCATCGGGGTCTGTCTCACGGCCCCGATGGCTGCGCTTGCGTGGTTTCTCCTGCCGCTTCTCCATGAGCCCAAACTTCTTGTGCTCTTCTTGTGGGGAGGGGCAGGCGTTGTCTTCGCGAAGGTGCCGGTCGCCAATCGGCCCCTTGCCGAGTGGCTGTGGCTCTCGTTCCGTTACGCCAGACGGCCCAAGCTCATTCTCTATGACCGTGAGTTCCGGATTCGCGTCCATCGCAAGCGCGCGGCGGAAAGGTGGGGAGCGCGGTGAAGTTCATCGTACTGGGCGCAGCCCTTGCGGTCATGTTGGTCATCCTCATCCTGCGGGATCAGCGTAAGCAGCAAGGACAAGGACGGCGAAGCAAACGAAAGGTCACACCGTCGCTTCAGGAGTTCTTGCCCATCGAGGGATTTCATGAGTCGGGTGCGGTCATCGTGAATGGACGTTTTCGGCGGCTGATTCGCGTGGGAGATCTCAACCTGTACGCCATGTCGATGGACGAAATCGTGGCGGTGCGCGAACGGTTTAAGGCGATGCTCATGCGTCTCGACAATCCGTTCCAGATTTCCGTCCAGGCACGGCGCGCAAATTACACGGATTTCGTCGCGTACGCCGAATCGACGATTGATGAGTCCGTCAAGGTCTACGACAATCCGGCCTTCACGGCGTACGCGGAGGACTTGAAGACGTATCTGCGGGAGGAAGCCATGAAGCCTCGCACGGACCGTGAGAATCTCATCGTGATCGGCGTGTTGCCGAAAGTCGGTGGGGAGGACGAAAAACTGCAACTCGAGCGCTTGGCACGGGAACAGTCCTTCGTCGAGTCTGGACTGTCTGCGATGGGATTGCCGTATGAGGTGCTTGAGCCGGTGCAAGTGGTCGAGGCGGTACAGAACTTCTGGAACCGGGAGCGGGCCGTAAGTCAGCGTTATCGCGATGCGGTGAGACGCCGGACACACGCGCCGCGGGTGGACGGCCTCGACGTGGAGGTGAGTGACCTTGTTCGCACGCAAGAAGAAGAAGGAAAAGAAGCGTAAGCGCTGGTCTTGGCTGCGAGCACATTTGCGACGCCAAAAGGAGAAACGCGTTCTCGCGCAAGATCCGAGCGTCATTGGGGAGCACGCACCAACACTCCACGATCTCATGACGCTCGCTGACGGGATCGAGATGCGCGCGAGTGAGATTTACGTGTCGCCAAGCGGATACACGAAGACATACTACGTGACGGGGTTGCCTTCCACCGTCCATTTCGGGTACTTTCAGCGCTTCTTCCGCGTTGGAGCGGACGTGCACATTTCCTTGCACGTTGAACCTGCGGATTCCGCAGTGGCTATGGCCAAGCGGACGAAGCTCATGACCAAAATCGAGGCCGAAATCCTTGCAGAGCAAAAGGCGGGCACCAATAAGCAGATTGCGTTCCTGCAACAGGAGTATCAATTGCTCGAAAAAGAGCGCGAAGAACTGCGGCTTGGCCGCGAGCGCATCTTTTATGCCACCATCATCTTGGCAGTCAGTTCGCCGAATCGACAGGAGTTCGAGGCCGCCTGTGAGCGGATTGAGCGTGAAGGCTTCGAGGGGTTCTTGCTGCGTGAGGCCTTCAAAGAACATGACCTCGGCTTTCGCTCAGTCGCCCCGATTGGCGAAAACGCCCTTCGTCATCCCATCGAGATGACCGCAAGTGCCTTGGCAAACAGCTTTCCGTTCACCAATGCACGCTTCTCACATGAGTACGGCGTACCGATTGGCGTCGACTGGTCAAGCGGTCACTTGAATCGCTACGATGCCTGGCACCCGAAGCTTGTCAACGCCAATGGGGTGATCATCGGCAAGGCGGGCGCGGGCAAGAGCTTCTTGGTGAAAGGTCTCGTGGCCCGCTCTGCGGCCATGGGCATTCGTCATGTGATTGTCGATTACGAGGGCGAGTACACGCCCATGGTGCAGGCCTTGGGTGGCGTCGTCATTCGCTTGGATGAGCATTCGCCCTACAAGTTCAATCCGTTCGAGCTCGAAGAGGAAGAAGAAAAGCAGGCGGACGGGACAATCCGGCGCTTTGTGGACGTGAAAGAGAAGATCAGCGACATGGAGCGCCTGATTGTCAGCATGGCGCATCTGCATGCCGGCCACGATCTCCTCGACTCGTACACGCGAAACGCGATTAACGACATGCTCCAGGAGCTGTACGAGCGGGATTTCGGGTTCACGTCCGACCCGGAGAGTTTGTATGAGCGGCATGAGACGTGGCAGCGGGACGCAAAGGGAGACAGGCTTGTCCGGCGTGTCAAACGGCCTCAGCCGCGATTCTCGGACTTCTACGTCAAGCTTGAAGAGCGGGCGGCGAGTGATTCCCGCTTGGAAGAGTTGGCGATGCGCCTGCGCCGGTTTCGCGAAGGCGGAACGGAGGGCATGTTCGACTGCTACTCGAATGTCGAACTGCAAGATGTGCCGGTCGTGAGCTTCGATCTCTCGCATCTGCCGGAGAAGTCCATGGCCCGCCTCCTCGGCATGCAAGTCGTGCTCGAGTGGATCATGGAAAAATTCATCAAGAAGAACGTCCATCTGAAGAAGCGCGTGGTTATTGACGAAGCGCAAAAGATGCTCGAGCATCTCTATCACGCGATCTTCATGGAGGACGTCTTCCGGCGTATCCGCAAGCGTTCGGGTTCCGCGGTGGCTGCCAGCCAGGACTTCCGCAAGTTCGCGGAGAGCGAGCAGGGCCGGGCGATCCTGCAAAACTCTGACACGAAGATTCTGCTCCGTCAGGACAAGCTCGACAAGGAAGCGGTCATCGAGAACTTCGGCCTTGAAGAGCACGAGTTCGAAGAGCTCATCGCATTCCGCGATGGGCAAGCCCGTTGGTGGGTCGGTGGCGAGGTGTTCTACAACCAGCTCATTCCGTTCGCGGATGAATTCGAGCTTTTCACGACGCGGTTTGTGCAGTCGGATGCGGAACTCGCCATGCAGCGGAGGTGGCTCGCGTGAACTGGTTCGCCGGGCTTATCGCCAATCTCATCAACGCTCTTGCCAACGGGCTTCAGTCACTGTTGAATCACACGGTGGCCGCAGGGAACAACCTGGCGCCGGATGTGATGGGGAACATCATCCTCGGCGGATACTTCCACAATTCATCGAGTGCGCCCAGTTGGGGTACGGGGAGCTTTTCCGATGTCATGGACTCGCACGCCGTGGCGACGCTCGAACCTTTTGCGGCAGCGTTTTGGGTGTTCGGCTGGTCGTTCTTTCTCATCTCGGTGTATCTGCTCGTCGTCCAGGTGTCCGGTGCCAGAGAAAGCGCCGTGCAGCGGGAGAGGATGAAACAAGGCGTGGTTGGCCTTGTCGTATCGGCCCTGCTCATCTGGCAGGGCCAGCACTTGGCGCTTCTCGTGACCGAGCTCTTCTACTACGCGAGCGACTACTTCTTGCACCTAGGCGCGCCGCAGAAATGGACGCCGCTCAGCACAAGTGGCGGACAGGCGCTGTTGAACAGCATCGTGAACTTCCTTCAGGCGCTCCTCGCGTTCATCGTGTGGATCGTGTACGAATTCCGCGAGGTGTTCCTCTACGTCTGGATGCTCTTTTTCCCGCTCGCCATGGCGTTTTACGCCAACGACAAGACGCGCGGCATCACGAAGACGTGGTGGGTCGAATGGGTGTACCAGATGGCCGTGCCGCTTGGCCAAGCGGTCGTGTACGGGGTGGCGAGCGCGGTGGCGTCCCCGGCCAGCGGCACGGCGCTCACAGCGGAGGACGTGTTTGTGGCCCTGGCGGGGACGATTGGGCTTCTGTCGTCCGCGGTCTACGTGCGCAAGCTGATTGATGTGGTAGCCCAGGCATTCGGAGCGTCGCTCATCGGCTCGGATCACGGCATGCGTTGGGGCAATCTTGCGATGGTCGGGGCGTCGGCTGTGACGGGAGACCTTGCCGGGAAGGTGGCGGTGACCGGCACGGCCAAGGCCACGGGGGCAACGCTTGGGAAGATGGCGCATGCAGCGGATAACCGCTATATGCGCGGTAAAGCGGAAAAAGCGATTCAAACAAAAAGTGAGGTACATGCGGGTGCCTTTCGATCTGGGGCGTCGATTGAAGATGTTATGATGCAGCAAAAGCTAGGTTCTCAGGGAGATGTGCTGCGGTCAGAAGGCGCCGGTTTAGAAACTGCCCCATCTAGGTCGGGTCTGGGCAGTGGAAATCAACGTGTAGGAAAACGGCACGAATCTCATACGGTAGGCGCACTCGCGGATGCAGCGCGAAGTCTCAAGGATGGATTCGCGCAAAGCCATACTGGACTCTGGCTTCGAACGTCATGGCAAGGATATCAAAACGATGGCGGCACGACAGGACGTGTGGCACGGCGAACTGCTAGTGCGGCAGAACGTGTTGCGTCTTACGCGAAGCGCAATTGGGGAGACAAACCATGGATTGGCAAGTCTATTACGGGAGTGTCCAATTTAACGGCAGGTTTGGCACAAAAGTATCAGACCCATGATAAGAACCGGACCGAGCGGTTAGAAGCGTTGCGCGCCAACTTGCGGGAAGTTGCAGAACTCAATCAGCTGAAAACGCGTCTGCCGAGCCTTGTGAGTGAGTGGATGAATACCACAGGTGCAAACGCAGACCCCACGTCGGGTACGACATCTCCTGCGATGTCAGCTCCTGCGAACGTCACACCTCCCAGTTCGCCTTCGAACGCGTCAACAACTTCACCGTCTACGGCGAGTGGCGGGCGTTCGACTGGGCAGGCACACGCACAGATGCAACTGCCATTGTCGCAGGCCGAGAAACGGTATGAGGCTGCGAAAGCACAATGGCTTGCTGAGCTGCGACGTTCAGGCTTCGATTCGTCGACCGTTCAGTCCTTGTTACAAGAAGCGGAGACCAAGTGGGAGGATGGCAAGCACCTTCGCGATCAAGGCACGTGGTCGCCCGAGGCCAGGCAGGCGTATCGGGAGGCCTTCACGGCGTACCGGCCTGCGATGCTTGACCGGAAGGCGCGAGAAGCCGTGGAAGCCGGGCGTTTGGTTCTCGAGAAACCAAAGGATCCGCATAAGGTGCAAACACAGCGGAGCAAAGCGTTCCTGGATGACGCGCGCAACGCGATCATGTATCGCCGATAACTTAGGTCTGAATCACACTACGTCCGTAAACACGCCGTGGTATGCTGGGATACGAGGTGATCCACATGCATCCAGGCGTGTTTTTCATGCATCTACGACACATGTTGCCTTGGTGGTCGCCAGCAATCATCGCATGGTACGGGACGCTTTTCATGTGGGCAAGAGAATATCCTCAGAGGTATTACGAAGACATTCCAGCAAGTGATGGATCCGTTGAAGTGTTTAGTCGCTGGTTTGGAATGTTTTTCTGGGCACTCGTGATGTTTTATGCGATGTGGTTTGCGCTACCGTATCCAGGAGTCGAAATCCTTGTGGACTTATGTTGCATTCCAGTCATGCTCATTGTCTTTGGCATGTTGGCGATTGGATGGGTGGTCCATCTCATCGATGAGTTCGGATCGTATCAAGCAGACGAACATCTGGAAAAGGGACTCACTTGTGCAGAATGGGAGCAGTTTAAACGGCGGCGCGAGTTCAGGGACTTTCAGTTAAGAGTGAACGCGATGTATGAGGCAATCGAACCAGAAAGGAGAAAACAGCGGTTTATCGTATTCGAGGGCAAGCGGGGAAAGAAACGAGGTGACCGTGCATGAGAGGCATATGGCACTTCATCCATCATTGGTATCTCAAGATCCCATACAGCCCGGCGGAAGCACATCTGTTCCGTCATGTGTGGCACATGATCCCGTTTTGGATGCCGGGCTTCATCGCGTTGAGCATTGTGCCGGCCGGTTATATCCTCATGATTTTGCTCAGCGTGCTCTTCTCGGGGTTTGAGTGGTTCAAGTACGAGAAAGCACTTGAGGTCATCAAGGAGCGCGGTCGGAAGTATTCGTACTACGGCCTATGGCTGGCCTACGCAATATGGGCTCCGCTTCCGTGGCCACGGGCGGCGACGTTCGGCTGGACGGTAGTCGGATGGCTCACGATTCGCCACTTCTGGAAGAAGCGCCGTCGTCGGATCGCGTGGATGTCGACGCTCGACAAAGCGGACCTGGCGCTCATGCCTGGGTGGGCGGAGTGGTTAGAACGGCAACAGCGGATTGAAGCGGTGTTGGATAGGACGCTGCCGTGGCGACGGGCAAAGGCGAAAAAAGCATCAAGTAAATGAGGGTTACGAACGCCGGTGGTCTTGTAGGTCTTCCAACCGTTCGAGGTATTCTTCCCGACTGATCTCGCCACGTGCGTATCGTTCACGCAGAGTCTCAACCGCGCGGTCATACGGTTCGTGTTGGGCGAGAGAGCCGAACGGCTTCATACGGAGAATCGCCCAAATCACAAGGACAATTGCCGCTAAGAGCATGAGGACGGAGAGAAACCAGTAAAGGCCCATCATGCCAAAACCATAGCCGCCCATCATACGCGACACCCCAAAGACCGACATGGATGTGCTATCCTACGTGCATGGGGACATGCCCCAACCAGTGCATGCATTCGCGGCCACCCCGCTGTGAGGCCTTGCAGCGCTTGCAAAGGGACTTTGCAAGCAGAGGGGGTGGCGCGGTGCGGAGGTTGAAGTTGTGGCTTCGTTTGCTCGGAATCTTTGCCTTGGGCATTGAGATCGAGCGAGACCCTGCTTCCCATAAACAAGACAACCAGCCCCACAAATAACCTGGCCGGGTTATAGGCTGGTTGCCCTGCACCGAAATATGTCGGCCCGATGCATGCGCTGCAGGCCTTCCCACCCACCAGTATACACGCTGGTGGGTGATTTTATCATGGACACTGCGCCGTATCCTCATCCCCACTATACCACATAGATCATCATGTGGAATACTGCGAAATCAGACGACCTGCCCCGGTGTCTCGCGACAGCGGGGCCAGGATAGTGCGGAGTGCAGAATGCCTGGGTGTGGAACCTGCCCTCTCATTGTCCGGCTCCTCATGCGCCGCGGGTGCAAGTCGAGCACATGAGGAGCCGAGGAACCAAGGACGGGTTCACAGTCCAAGTATAGATTTTCCTAACCGAATATTTCAAGTGTTTCTCTGCGTTCTATATGGCGTAAAGTTGGCGCGATATGGAGGTGTTTGCCCGTTACCCTGATCGCACAAGGAGATGATCATCGTGCATTCGCTGACGTCACTCTTCGAATCCATCGCTTTTGTCGCCGAATACGGCGAGCCTGACGCGGATCGACACGTGAAGCGCGTCGCCACCTATGCGCGTTTCGTTGGAGAGCACGTCCTGCGGTGGTCACCTGCCGCATGTGAGCGTCTGGCGCTCGCAGCACTCGTGCATGATGTGGGGAAAGTGGTGATTCCGCGAGAAATCCTCCGCAAGCCAGGGCCACTGATGCCAGCGGAGCGGCAGTACGTGCAGTGTCACACGGTGTACGGCCGTGACATGCTCGTGGAGTTGGCGCGTCGCTATAGTGGGTTAGACGGTGGGTTGTTTGAGCTCGCGCAGCAGGTCGCGCTTTATCATCACGAACGATGGGATGGGGACGGGTATCCGGAAGGCTTATGTCGCGAGGAGATTCCGCTTGCTGCGCGGGTCGTGCATCTCGTGGATGTGATTGACGCAAGACTTAGTCCGCGTCCGTACAAACCAGGGCAATCGTGGCACCAGGTGAAGCAGGCGCTCGTCGAAGGGATGTTCCTGGATTTTGACGGGATGCTGGTGACAGGCCTTTTGGAGGTTGAATCGGCCTTTCTTGAGCTTGTCCAAGCGCAAACGTACAGGCAGCTGGTGACCATATGAAGCGCATCGGACTTTTTCGCATCCCAACCGAGCCGAAAGACGTGTTTCCGTGGCTGGTGAAGCGCCTTGTCCTATCGCTTGGACTCGGCGGCGTACTCGGTTATCTGGCGCTCCTTGTTGTCGCGTTGTCGCTGTTGGGGTTTCTCGTGGGAGATTATCAGGCGAATGGGAGGGGCACGGTGGAAAACGGGAACATCGTGCTATCCAACGCCACGCAGGCAAGGGAAACAGCGCTCAAAAACACGTATCAACAGGTTGCCGATGAGTGGCAACAAGGACTCTCCGCATCGCAAATTGCGCAGGTTGAGCAGCAACAGGTTGATTTGCCGGCCGCGGTGCTCATGGGCATCGGCAAAATGATCAATAACCTCAACCCGCCGAACGCCCAGGAATACTACGACTACCTGGCGCCTGTGTACACGTGGCACACCTACATCGACGTGACCATCACGTACCAGACGGTGTGCAGCAAGAACGGCTGTCATGTGGTTACCCATGAAGTGGACACGCCCGTCACGATGCTCCAAACGGCCAATACGTGGGACGGGACGCTCGTGGACACGTACAAGTGGGTGACGTCCATGTCAGGCACGACCCAAAATGGCGTGTATACGAAGAAGATTGAGCTTGCGTCATCCAAGCGGACCTATGACTGGTCGCGCGTATGGAATCTGTTCGCGCACATCCCGACGGCGCAACACACGCACATCAAGGAGTCCCAAGAAGATGAGGACATCTTAGCAGGTTTCATCGGGGCCATCGACTACACGATCTCAGATCCAGAAGTGCAGAAGATGGTCACGTCTGTGCTGTTTCCGGACGGCGTTGTGGTGACCGATCTTCCGCACGTATCTACAGCATTGCCAAGCGGGAACGCGATTCAAAACATCCTGCACTACAAGGCAGAAATTGAGGCCGCGGCGCGAATGTTCAACATCCCGGCCGTGCTCATCGCGGGCGTCATGTACCAGGAATCAGGCGGGAATCAGTTGGATCCAACCGGACACGTGTTGACGTCGAGTGCCGGGGCGATGGGGCTGATGCAAGTCGAACCGAGTACGGCAGCAGGGCTCACGATAAACGGTGTACCTGTCGGGTCAAACTGGTACGCGGATTTGTCCAACCCTACGACCAACATTCTGCTTGGCGCGGAGCTCTTATCGGAGCTCTATCACGAGTTCAACGAGAACGTGGACGAGACATTATCCGCCTACAACGCCGGTCCTGGTGCTGAAGAAGAGGCGCTATCACAGGGCTACACGGTGGCGCAGAACAGCCAGACACTCGAGTACGTCGCGGCGATCACGCAGCAGTGGATCCCGGCTTTGGAACCGTACTTCGGCAGTCTCTAAGATGGCGTAAAGTTGGCGTAAAAAAGGATTAGACATGCGCTAGCATGACAGCGAAAGGCCAAGGGAGGTGGCGCCATGCTTTATCTCGCGTTTCCGGCGGACCTGCGCGAGCGTTACGCGGAAAGCACATGGCTCGTCTACGACAAGCAAGTGCTTGAGACGTCGTTTGCGCCAGGGGACATCCTGCTCCTCTCCTCGTGGGTGGTTCCACATCGTGCGGAACAACTCCAGGTGATCCATCGAGCGCGACAAGAAGGTGCGCGCGTGATCTTTGTCGGCTCGAAAGAGGACGAAACCGACGAGTGGAAGCGGCAGTTGTGTGCGCTTGGTGTGTATGACTTCGCGTTTTTCGGAGATGAAGTCGTACTTAGCGTGCTCGACGACCTCATTGAACATCCGCGGACACCGCTCGACGTGCGCGCATACGTGGACGAGACGGTGTGGCACTTGGCACGGGAAGACCCGGTGGTGGTTGAGGTCGAGACCCCCAAAGCGGATGTGGACGAGCCTACGCAGGATGAAGCGCCCTTTCGTCCACGCTGGCGGCGTCCGCGATGGGGCAAGCCGAGTCCGCCTGCACCCGAACGGTTGCAGGTTGTGCAGCCACGGCTTGTCGTGGTCCTTGGCCTGTGGCCGCGCGCAGGGGTCACGACGATCACGTACCTGCTCGCGCAGCTCTTCGCGAAACAGCTGCCCACGCGCTCTGTGGCCTGTATCGAGCATCCCAGGCCTTGGCCGCGGATGTGGGACTACTTTCAGCTGGATGCACGGATGCCGGCCGAGAACTATCGGCACTGGACGGCGGACGGTGTGGGACAAGAAATCGAGGTGGATGGGGTGGATTTGGTGCCTCTGCCGCCTGGTTGGATTGGGAGTGCGGATTACGGCCAGCCCATGGTGCAGTACATCTTCCGGCACATGCGAAAGCCGGTGACGCTCGTCGACGTGGGGGCACAAGCGCCAAGCGAGATGCTTTTAGGCGTGGCGGACCGCATCGTGTGCGTGCTCGATTGCGATCCGACGTTTCTCTCGATTGCCGAACTCGGCAACCAGTACCGGGCGCTAAGCGCCAAATACGGTGAATCCATGGTCACGGTGCTCAACAAATGGACACGTTACGCGCACTACGAGGACTTGTTTGAGGACGCGGTGAAGGTGCCGTATCTAGCACCCGAGATGATGCAACAAGCGCTTTGGGCGGGGCAGTTTCCGGACGTCGCGACCTTGACGAGTGAGTTACACGAATTGACCGAGCGCGTGGTGACACCGCTGTTACCTGCACGCGTCGGATAGGAGGCGAGGAGATGAAGTCTTGGGTGAGATACACCCTTGCGACCACGCTGTTCGTGGTCGGCGTCGGGGGGAGCATCGCGTACAACCAGTTCGTGTCCCCGATGCTTACGAGTGAATGGGTGTACGTCGCGCGCACGCAGCTGCCTGCGGATACTCCCATTCAAGCGTCAGATGTCGAGCGTATCCGCGTACCGAAAAGCGAGGTAAGTCCCGACGCAATTACGAACGCGGAAGGGCTTATGGGCACATACACGGCGCAACCGGTCGACCAGAATCAGGTGTTGACCGCGCTTGATACCGAGCCCGATCCCTTCACGATTACCCCCGGCACGGAGGATGTGCCGATTCCTTCAACTTGGATTGCGTCGGTGTCGGAGACGCTTCGCCAAGGGGATTACGTTGATCTGATTCCCATTGCCGAGCCGCAAGCGGGAAGTAACAACGTAGGGATGTTGACCACAACCAGCGAGGCCTCCGAATTCAAACATCTCCTCGTGTTATCGGTACACACCGATAACAACGCCGAGGTGACGTCGCAACAGACGGGGGCGCCGCAATCGGTGGGGGCACGTGGGAACGGAAGCGGTGTGCCTGCGAGCGTCGATGTCAAGATGACATCCGCGGAAGCGCAGGCCTTGGCGAGTTTGATCCAGCAGAAGTATCAGCTGCTCATCGTGGGCGTGTCGGACGACAACCGGACGGGAGGTGGGGCGAAGTGATCGCGGTGGGACTTCGTGAGTCGCTTCAAAGGGAACTTACCGGGCGCGTGGAAATCGCGGAAGACTGGCATGCGCTTGAGGGCCGTAAGGTAGACGCCCTTTTGCTCGATGCCAAGCGTGTGCCGGAGACGGAGCTGTACGAGATTCGAGAGTGGTTTTCCGAGACGCCTATCACCTACATCGTGGACGAGTTCACGTCCGCACTCACCGCGTTTGCAGCGGCACACAACATCCGTCTCGTGCATGTCTCGCGCGTCCAGTCTTATCTGGACGAAGCCATCGGGCAAGGCCAATCCACGCCGATCCTCGCGTTTTGGGGTGTGTACCCGCGACTTGGCACCACGACCATTGCGCTCGCCGTCGCGCACGTCTTGGCCGCACAGCATGGCAAGTCCGTCGGGGTCTTGGGCCTCAACGCCTATGACCCAGGCACGGTCATGGTGCCAGGGGCAGAACATCATCTGGACGACATTCTGTCCTATCTCGCGCAGCAAAAGCTCGATCCGGAGACCCTGCAGGCCGCGATGGAGTTTGTGCTGCGCGTGAAGTACCTGCCGGGACTGCAAAACCAAACGCGGGCACTGGCGGTGATGCCTGAGCACGTCCGACACCTGCTCCGCGTGGCACAGTCACAGTTTGAGGTGTTGGTGCTGGACGTGGGAAGCGCGCTCAACACGGCGCTCGCGCTCGAAGGTCTCCAAGCGGCCACGCACCGCTACGTCATCGCCAATGACCTGGTGGCGACCCAGCGGCAACTCCTGCGGCAGATGGATTACATTCTGCGGCCTTTGGGTGTTGAGCCAAGCGACCTGATGCTTGTGGGCAGTCAAGTGCATGGCAAGGGGAGCCTCGCGAAGTCGGTGGGGCTGATGCAGGTAACATCCATCCCGTATTACCCGTCCATTGACCTTTTCGCGGAGCAATCACCAGAGCCGATGAAGGTGTTTCTGGCGGAAAAGACCTTCCGCAAGGCGGTCGAGACCCTGGCTCAATCGGCAATGACGACGCCTGTGACCCCGGAGGTGGCTGCGAGTGTCCGTGCATGAGCTCCTGCCAAGCGAGCCCTTTCGCGCGGATCGGTATGTGCTCGAGACGCAGCGCGAGCGGGCCAAAGACTACGGTGAAGTGCCATTTGACCGAGTGATCGAGGCGTTTCAGCAGTACCTCGGTGAGGAAGTCGGCGGGAAAGACGACGTGGACTCGCAGTACCTGCACCGCAAATACCGGGCGCTCATCGGGGATGAGGCGGCGAAGCAGTATTTTATCCACCGCATCCATGACTTTTTGCGGGAACGTCCCGAGTTTCAAAACACGCGATATCCGCGGTACTACCCGGACTTGCCGGAAGCGATCTTTCAACACGCGCTCGGCTTCGGGCCCATGAGCGTGTGGTTTGCAAATCCTACGGAATCAGCGACGGTCAATGGAACGCAGATCCTGTTTGGCGTCAAGGGGTCAAACACGAAGGTCCTCCAACCCTTCGCGTTTGACTCCATCGACCAGGTGAAGCGGTTGGTGCGCACGCTCACCTTGCGCGACCCGGCGAACCAGGTCAATCAGACGAATCATTGGACGCAGGTCGATATGCTCAATGGCACGCGCGTCACGATCTTCGCACCGCCCTTGTCGGAAACGTACGTGCTCGTCTTCCGGCAATACACCTTCCATCGCTACACGTTCGAGCACGAGGCTGAGATGCGCACGATCCCGGCCGATTCTGTCGAGTGGTGGAAGCTCCTGAGCCGACTCATGCTCACGATGGTGACGACCGGGATTCGACGGTCGGGGAAGACCACGTTCTTGAAGGTCATCTTTGGCGCGCGCGATCCGAATCTCGAAGTGGTGACAGTGGAACGCGGCACCTTTGAGGCCCATCTGAAGCGAGACTTTCCAGAACGCGCGGGACGGATCATTGCGCTCAAGTCACCGCTCGATGAGATGGCATCCCTATTCCCGGCGTTTCTACGGTCGGACGCGCACTACATGATGGTGCCGGAGATCCGAAGCAGTGAGGTCGATTTGCTCATCCTGTCGCGCGAGCGCGGCAACGGATGTTTGGCAAGCTATCACAGTCCGTACGTGACGAACATCCCGCGAGAGCTTGCGGATTTGGCACTCGAGAACAATCCGAGCCGGGATTATCGGGCGACCTACATCCGCACGGCGCAAAGCCTCGATGTCGCGATCACGATGTGGGAGGACCCGACGGGGCGAAAGATTGTGACGGGCGTCTACGCTTATGAATTCGACCATGAGACGGAATCCTACACGGTCACGACGTGGATGAAGTATCACCGCGCCACAGATACTTGGACGTTCCACGCGGAGATTCCGCCGTCCATGCGGGCGCGCTTGGAGGATACGTACCCGGACGTTTTGGCGGCGTTTGAGGCGGAGTTTCAGCGTTTGGCGTCGGCGTATCCATTCCAGGGCGAGGCCAAGCGTCGCGTGAAGATTGGGGGGTGACATCGTGGCGAATGCGCTGAATACCCTTGCGCAAATCGTCTTGTATGGCGTGGCCTGTGCGGGTCTCCTGTGGCTGTTTGAGCAGGTCTGGCGAGATGGATGGGCGTGGGCGAAGCGGACGTACTACGGCATCGGGCATCGGCAGCTCCTCCGCGTGAGCGAGGGGTTTCGCGGCCGACAGACAACGCAGTTGCCGTGGTGGATGGGCTGGCATGACCACCTCGAAACGCTCTTGCAGGCCACGCTCAAACGTCCGCACCGTGACGCGGTGTCGCGGTTCATCGTGGGCTCAGTCACGGCGGCCGTGATCGTGGGTGTGCTCACCTCTGTGGTGACGCACAACCCGTTCTATGCGCTTGTCATGTTTGCGTTGACCGTAGTCGCACCGTACGGCGTGCTCCAAATCCGCCGCTATCACATGAGCATCCGGAACTCCTACGACATCGGCACGCTCTTGAGTGTCATCGTGCCGGAGTATCGCAAGCAACATGGGAGCATGCTGCATGCGCTGCAATCGACGGTGGAGCATCTGCCGCCAAGCCCGATTCGGCGGGCGGTGGCGCGCTTGACCGACCGACTGACGGATTACACCACGCCTGACGATGCGAGGCGCGCCCTGCATCGCTTCGTGAAGGAGCTCGGAACCTCGTGGGCGGCGCAACTCGCAAGTGACATCGAGCATGCCCTGTTGGACGGCGTGAACGTGGAAGCGAGTTTAGCGCTTTTACACAAGGAGTTTCAGGAGATTGAAGACGCGCGCAAGTCGCAGAACCTGGCCCGGATCGACACGCTCCTCATCTCGTGTGTTCCGTTTCTGATGTGGCCGGTCATGATGGTGCTCTTCTACCTCTTTGTGTCGCGGAACATCTTCCAGTACCAGTTTGCGAATCCGACAGGCTTCACGTGGTTCCTTTTGACCCTTCTTGCCACGCTCGGTTCGTTCATCATCGGAATCACGTTCTACAAGCCGAAACAGGACATCTGAAGGGGGGTGACAACGGCATGGGTTACGTGATTTTAGCCTTGGGACTCGTTCCAAGCGTGCTGCTGGTCATGGGGGCAGGGCAAGGTGAGTATGCCGGAATACGGACACGCGCGCGGATTGCGGCCGGGTGGTATGGAGCCAAGATGCGGGTGCGGAAGAGGCTCGAAGACGAGCAGCTCGTCTCGTTGCTGCGGAAAAGCGGCCTCACGCTGAAGGCGTATCAGTATCACTACCTGCGAATCGGGTTGACGCTCGTCTTTTTGCTTATGGGAGTCGTGGGGCTTCTCCACGGACGGCTGTTGCCGATGTTGTTTCCGCTCGTCGTATGGTTTGGGCTCGAGTATCGGCGTCCGTTCCCGATGTACTACGGCTTCCTTGCCCTGCAAAAGCAGGCGGCGTTGGAGCGAGACAAGGCGCTCTATCTCCTCTACCGCCTGCTCCTTCAAGAGGCGGTCGCGTTTCGAGGGCGACCGCTCGGGGTGTATGACATGTTACGCCGCCAATTGCACCGTGTGCCTGTCTTAAGCCCGTTTTTGGAGCGGTGCCTGCATGATTGGGTCGATGATCCCGCAGTTGCACTCCGACGCTTTGGCGATGAAGTGGGAACGTCCCAAGCGAAGGCGCTGGCGCACATGCTCATCGAGATCGAGGAGGCAGGCGTCGCCGTGGCGCTCGATGTCCTCCAGACGAACCTGGAGCGATTCCGAGCCGACCGCATTGCCGCCTTCCGGGCGCACCTGAACACGCGCTCCATCTTGGCGACGGCGCTTACCATGCTCGGACTTGGAGCGACGAGTTTCGATCTGATGGTCGTCATCCAAGTCTACGCCGGCGCACTCATGCGCGCGAGTGCAGGTGGATGAAAATATGGCGCACTCTTGGCGTAAAATGCTCGCTTTCAAACCGTATCGTGGAGCATGAGAGGAGGCGCGGAGGATGCGGCAGATCATCATCGGGTTGCTCGTGATGGTCATCGTGATCGGCTTGGCGGTGACGAATGTGAGGTTCGGTAAGCAGGAACTCGCGCAAATCGGACAAGCCGGGGTGTCGACCCTCGCGAATGCGCCGACCGCGAATCTCGCGTCTCGCTCCAATTCTTAAAACAGGGGGATGACACATGAACTCACCCATTGTCGGCGTTGTGGTCGCGCTTCTCGTCTTGATTGGCGGCGTCGTAGGCACGGTCGCGATGAACACGTGGAGCGCGGGACAGCAGTCAAATGTGCAGTCGTTTACGGGACAGCAGATTACGTCCGCGGAAGGCTCTGTGTCGGGCGGCTGATGGGGCGAGAGGGAGGTCGAGTCGAATGAGAAGTGCGATCATCTTCGCGCTGATGTTCTTCTTCATCCTGTCGTGGAACTACCAGCCGTACATGGATGTCATCAATGGCGCGCGGTTGGAGTATCTGCAGGCGGTGGCCGAAACGGCGATTTCGGAGGCGAAGATCAAGGGTTACTTCTCGGCGACCGACCTCTCCAACATCCAACAGGCGGTGGCGACGCACCTGGGCTATCCGGTCTCGGAAGTCCAGGTGCAAGGCACCACGCTTCCCACGACGCGCGGGAACCCGATTGACATCCAGATCTCCATCCCTACGCACATCAACCTGTTCTCGATGGCGCCTGCATCGAATCAGGCAACGCTCACAGCGTATGAGAGCGCGGATAGCGAGGCGTTGAATCCGTCATGAAGTGGATCTTGATGGCCTTATCCCTTGTCGTGTTGCAGTTTTGGACGCATGAGCAGGTGCTGAACTTGGAGATGGAGACGGTGGTGTATCACCGCATCGTGAATGCGATGGTGCTCGCGAGTCAGGACGCGGTGGAGGACGTGATTCCGTCCAGCACGGCAAATGGTGAACCGATATTTGACCAGACCGAGGCAGCCCAGACGTTCCGGATGACGCTTGCGAACAACCTTGGCCTGGATCCAAACACGCTCCAGCCATTGTCGAATTCGACGTTCCATGTTGCGCCGAAGATCCTGGACGAGGAGTTCTACGACTGGAGCAATACGACGTTCCCGTACCACTACGTCAACAGCGCGTATGGGATCAACGAGACGCTAGACGCGCCTTCGATGGTCGTGGTGGTGCAGTTCACGATGCCGAGTTACGCGGCGAATGTTCCACCATTCACGATTACGGTGCCAATGGTGCAGAGTTATGCTGGCTCGTAGAGGCTTGTGCTAGACTGGAGACAGGCACCACCTTGGGGGCCGCTCCCTGCCCGTTATGGGGAGGGGGTGGGGCCATGACTGTAGCCGACTTGTTGTCGTTGATCCAGTTTGGGTCATTCATCGTGACATTGTTGACGCTCGTCGTGGCTTTGCTTCTTGCCTTAGTACGCAAGTAGACCGCCCCCATTAGGTTCGCGCCGATGGGGCGGTCTCTTGCTCGCTAGTGCTTAACTGACGGGCAGGGACACTGCCCAGGCGTCGGTGCCCGAGCGTCGGAGCCGTGAACTCCGGCGCTCTTTTCAGTTTAAGTGTAACACAGGGGATTGATACGTCAATCAATGTCAGACGGAAAAGTGCAAACGTGAAACCAGCGACGAACTTACGAAAATTTCTTATCGCATGTCGGACATACACCGTCGATTAGTACGTCCGACTCATGGAGACACAGATAGCACAATTTTAGATGTTCCAGATCTTCAAGAATTTCGCCGTTATTGCAGTCGTGATGGCGTCCAATTTCAATGATTTTCTTAATGAGTTTTATAAAGGCGTCTCGCCCGATTTGCTCTTCTATCCCTTCGTCCATCATGGTCCGAATCACTTCGTTGAGCATGTAACTTCCATCGTGATTGGACATCTGGAATCCTCCCACAAACATAGTTATTTGTTACGTAATCGTCTTCTGACTTCGACAACGACTCCTATGACATGAACATCGACAGAATTGTAGACCATCGGTTCCATTGAGGGATTGCTTGGTGTCAGGATACAAATGTCTCCTTGGCACTTGACGCGTTTGAGCGTGGCTTCTTCCCCATTGATAGCTACAACACAGATGTCTTGTGGTGAGAAGTTGGACGTATACTTGACGATGACCAAGTCCCCTGGAAAGATGTAGTCCCCAATCATGCTGTCGCCGACGACTTCGAGCGCAAACCCCTCATGATTTCCAAGGAGGTCCGAATCAACTAGTACAAATTCCGAACTGTTGAGGGCCAACATCTCCACGGGTGTGCCAGCGCGGATGGAACCGAGAACAGGGATGGGCACTTGACGTTTATACCAAGACGGGTCAACAGGCTTTAGATCACGAGATTCAGACGTGCGACTGATTTGCTCATTCAGGACACCTGCGTGTAATAACAAATCCTCGTAAGGAACTTTCAAGGCAGAAGCTAGCTTCTTCAGTGTATCAGGCTTAGGCCTACCCCTTTGGCCGTTTTCAATTCGAGAGATTAATGCCGAACTCACGCCTGAGTACAACGCTAATTGATTTATCGTCAAGTTACGTTCCTTACGGAGTTTTCGGAGATACTGACCAAATTGAGACACAAACGCACCCACCTGAACCGTAGTTTAAGTTCAGTGTAGGTAGCGCCCTTAACTTCGATAAATACTCGTTCCTCAAAAGTGTTGACAAAAGTTAAATGAGGCTTTATATTGACCTTTGTCAAAAGGAAATTGAATCCTGGAGGCTTGATCAGAACATGATTCATTTAAGAGAGGAGTTTATCAAGCGCTACCTTCAAGATGTATCTATTCAGCAGGTAGCCAAAGATATAGGGATATCCACTTCGATGATGTATCTTCTTATTCACAAAAAAAGAAATCCAGGAAGAAAGACTGTTTCCAAGATACTTAAATATTATAACATTCCTTTTGAAGATATATTTACTACAGATAATTGACGTCTGTCAATGAACGAGGTGGTATCGTGCAACAAAGACCTATCCGCTTAAAGCGTGTAGTCATTAAAGAGGAACTCGTTGTGCTCACTGGCGACTACATTAAAGCGATATTGCTTAATCAATTTTTGTACTGGTCGGAACGCGTAGAGGATTTCGATCTATTTATCCTTGAGGAGCAGCAACGTGCTCGCGATGTCGGGGACGATTTGAATATTGAACTGCGCCAGGGGTGGATTTACAAAAAGGCAGAAGACCTGTCGGAAGAGACTATGCTGAACCTGTCAAAAACTGCAATCGGTAATCACCTCAAGTCGCTTGTTGATGCTGGATGGATTGAGCAACGGCGAAATCCTCAAAACAAAATGGATAAGACGTACCAGTATAGGGTCAACATCGTGAATATTCAAAGGGATTTAATGCAGCTTGGATACTCCTTAGAGGGATACCGGGTACCGCTCGATATCCTTGTCTCTGTCGAGGATGAACTTCGGAGTCCAGAAAATGAACTTCGAGGTCCATTCAGTGGACTTCGAAGTCAAGAAAATGGACTTCGGAGTCTCGAAAGTAGACTTCGGAGTCCATTTCGTGGACAGCAATACCAGAGACTACATACAGAGATTAAAGATGATGTAGAAGACGAAGATTGCGCGCACGCGCGCGTGTTCCAAATCGAGGAATTCGAGCAAGGCCTACTCCCTGACCTGTTGGACATGCCTGCCGAAATCTCAGCGACAGATGAGACACCGACGCATACATACAACACCAGCTTGCCTAGTGCAACTCCTCCAAGCGCTTGGACGAATGAGGACGACCCCTACATGGCCATCGACCAGCGCATGACGATGCACCTGGGACGACCCTACTTCGCCAAGGGCAACGACTACCGGGCACTCAAGGAACTCACGGCGAGCGGCGTGCCCATGGATTTCATCCTGGCCGGCATTGACTACACGTTCGCCACGTTTGCCGACCGACGCCCGCGCAGTTTCGCGTATTGCGCGGAGGTCATCAAGGAGCGCTGGGCAGCGGAGATCGCCAAGCGACAGCCCGTCAAGGCTGTAAACTGGGCCGAGTATCGCGAACATTGCGTGAAACCTCAACCTTCACCGTCGCCTCACCGGACGAGCCGAACTCGCACATCCCAGCCGACACGCAGGGAGCGCATCCGTGACGAGCGGTATGCGGCGTTTTACGAACTCTTCCCGGACGGCTGAGGAGGTGACAGGGATGGAGGGGCACTACACCTACGCTCTGATGGGGCCGACGAGCGAACACACGGTGGCGTGTGACCTGGCGCCTGATACGTTCGTGGAGGTCCTGCGTGGCGCGATGGAGGCCATCGGGGTTCGCTTGGACGAGTTAGTGTTGCGGATCTACGTGCAAGAGGGCGCGGGAGGCTGGCAGTTGGTGCACGGGCGTGTCAAGGACGCTCGCGAAGCCCAGCAGACGTGCCTCTTGCCAATGCCGCCGGAGCCTCCGTCAGGAGACCCGGAAGTGCTCGATGACGCGACGTATCAGGACATCGGGTACGCGGCGTTGAATCTTTATCGCGTGCTGTGGCAGTCTCGCCAGCGTATCAAAGCGTCGAGTCTGAAGACGAAGGTGCGAGTTCGGCAATCGTTGCGGGCGCTGGACGAGCGCATGCGTCTTGTTGAGCAGGCGGTCGAGGGTACGGAGTGGTGGGACCTGTTCCGGTTGCGGTATCAGCAGGGCAAAAAGCTTGTAGCGTGCGCGATGGAACTGCACATGTCGTCGCGGACGCTCAATCGCCAGATCAGCGACATGGCCGGCCATGTCGGGCGGATGTTGAGCACGGTGCTCAAGGAACGGGAGTTGGCGGAATTGATGCAGGCGGCGAAGCGTGTGCCGATGATGCCGGGCAAGGCGACGGCGCGCGTGATACGCTTGGAGCAACGAGAACTATGGTCATAGCGGCAAAGTTGGCCATCGCGCGTCATGGGAGTGCCGCGGTATACTGGAGTTAAACGGAGGCTACGATGAGAATCGCGAGAAGCGGGAACGATATTGTTGCCAAGCACTTGACGAACGCCTTGCCGGGCGAGGTGTTGTCGGTCATCGGCATTCACGATGCGCACGTAGTACGGGCCTTGCCGACTGAGTTGCCAACGGTCGAAGTTCGGCAGGAGTTCACGGACATCATGCTGGAGTTGGCCGATGGACGATTGCTGCATCTCGAGTTCCAGACCACACGCGAGCCGAACCTGTACCGATTCGGCACGTACGATTGGGCGATGGCGGAGCGCTACAAGCGTCCGATCCGCACGGTGATATTGTACACGCGCGACGTGACCGAGGCGCCGTCGGAGCTCGACGCCGGGAGCATGCGGTACGCGGTCGAGAACGTGTACCTGGGCCACATGGACGGTGACGGTGCGCTGGAGACCGTGAAGCGTCACCTGGCCGCGCATGAGTGGACGGAGGAAGACCGGGTGCGCCTTGCGTTCGCGTTCCACATGCGTTTTGAGCGCCGAACGCGGGAAGAAGCGTTTGGGGAGATTGTCGAGGTTGTACAGCGCGTGCCGGATGTGCACGAACAGAACTACCTGGCGGCGCTGATATTAGGCTTCAGCGGGCGTGTGATGGCGGATGAGCAAAAGGAGCAGCTAAGGAGGGTGCTAGAGATGACGGATTTGCTGAGGGAGTTGGAGCGAGAGTTTGAGGAGAAGGGGATTCAGAAGGGGCTGCAACAAGGGTTGCAACAAGGTGAGCTACAAAAAGCCCGGGAAATTGCACATCGTCTCCTTCGTAAAGGAGCTTCTGTGCAAGAAGTCGTGGAGATTACGGGTTTGTCGTCGAAGGACGTGGAGGAAATCCGTCAGAACCTGCACTGAGTTTTCAATACACAAGGGACTCGGCATTGTCCGGGTCTCTTTTTATTTGCTCAATCTGGCCTAAACTTGGCGCAAAATCATCCGCCGAGCGTGCTACGGTAGCGACAGTTGAACGGTCGAGCACTTTGGCGCGAAAATGGCGCGTTTTGCATGCTTGGATGCGTTAAAGTCGGCTTGGAAACGGGCAAGGAGGCGATCCAACGTGTGCTAA